>JAJUHI010000030.1 GCA_029267955.1 Sporobacter termitidis
AGAAACGCGGCGGACGCGGCCAGCAGGTCGGCGGCTTCCGCCCTGGTGAGATATTTCCCGTAGGCGGCCGGACCCATGGGCTGCATCACGCTGACGGCGGCCAGATTCGCCGTCGCCTGACTGGCCCAGGTGGGGCAGTCATGGCAGCCGGGCTCGCCGCAGGTCATGCAGGGCGCTGTTTCATCGTCGGCGGCAGCGGCGCTGACGGAGACGGCGTCGTTAACTTTCAGCGCGTTGTTGAGGATAACGGCCGCCTCGGAGTAGGTGATGGGGTCTCCGGGGGCGAAGACAAGCCGTCCGTCGTCATTTTTATACCCGGTGATGATGCCCGACATCAGCGCCGTGGAGACATAGGGCTTGACCCACATGGGGATGTCATCGTCGTCGGAAAAGCCCGTGCGGGTGATGCCTTCCAGTGTTTCAGTGCCCGTCAGCGCCAGGCACATGGCGAGAAATTCGCCCCGGGTCACGGTGCCGTCGGGACGGAAGAAATACTCGTTTCCAAGCTTTTCTCCCGTCAGGACGCCTTTTTCAGCCAGCAGCAGGGAAGAATAGCAGGAAGGGTTGCCGTCCATATCGGCATACATGATATCGGTGGCCTGCTTGTTGATTTTGATGGTGACGGTGGCCGGGAAGGAGACGCCGCCGCTCTCGTCAACGGCCACGTAGGAGAAGGTCTCCCGGCCCTTCTTTCCGTCGTTGGGCGTATACACAAAGGTGCCGTCGCTGTAGGCTTCCACCGAGCCCTTTTTCGGGATGCCCGTGATTTCAAAGGACACAGCGTCGCCGTCCGGGTCCACCGCCTCCAGCCGGCCGCGGATGGAAACGCCCTTGAAGGTTGTATATTCAAGATTTTTAGCGATGGGCGTCATGTTTTTGACTTCCGCGGCAGCGTCTCCGGCGCCTGCGGCGGCCGGCAGCGCTGCTGTCAGGGAGCCGGCGCACACGGCGACAAGAACAAGCGCGATGACCGTGCGGGCTGTCCTGCTGTTTGGTGATTTCATGTTCATGTCCTCCTTAAATAAGTATCCGCGTTTGCGGAAGCTAAATATAGGATTTACCGAAATTTAGCAATTATGCAGCGCCGGGGCAAATTACCGAATAACGCTACCCGGATTAAAGCCGGATTGTCTAATTTGCAAGATTTAATAGATGTTCCTTCATATTTGTTGACAATAACGGAATATAAGCGTAATATTAAAACCAATTATGAAATGTCAGAGGGAGAAACTGCAATGCGCGCGGAAAAATCATCGAGTGCAGGGTCATTTATTGATTTGCGGGCTGCTGAGATTGCTCAGAGCATTGTTATAGACAAATCCTATTACAACGACTCGGTCAAGCGGGGACTTCGGAACGCCGACGGTTCCGGCGTCATGGCCGGCGTCACCCGTGTGGGCCAGGTTGTGGGCTATTACATGCAGGACGGCGAGAAAATGCCGATACCCGGCAGGCTGATTTACCGGGGCATCGACGTGACCGACCTGGTGGACGGCTTCGTGGCGGAAAACCGCCTGGGCTTTGAGGAGACCGCTTACCTGCTGATATTCGGGAATTTGCCCGACCGGGAATCGCTGGAGAGCTTTAAGAAGATTCTGGCGGAATACCGCGTGCTGCCGCAGGGCTTTACGGAGGACATGATCCTGGCCGCGCCGTCAAAGGATATCATGAACAAGCTCGCCCGCGGCGTTCTGGCCCTGTATTCCTACGACCCGGACCCCGAGACGGATGTCAACGATATACGCAAGGAACTGGACCAGGCCCTTCATCTCATCGCCCGGTGCCCGGTGATCGTGGCCAACGCCTTTGCGGCGAAAAGGCACTATTTTGATAAGGAAAGCCTGTATATCCACCATCCGCAGGATGACCTCTCAACGGCGGAGAATTTTTTGTATTCCGTCCGGCATGACAACAGCTTTGAGCCGGATGAGGCGCAGCTTTTGGACCTGTGCCTTGTGCTGCACGCCGAGCACGGCGGCGGCAACAACTCCGCCTTCGCCTGCCGCGTACTCTCCTCGTCCATGACGGATATCTACTCGTCCATCTCCGCGGCCGTCGGGTCATTGAAGGGGCCCCGCCACGGCGGCGCCAACAAAAAGGTCATGGAGATGTTCGAATACTTAAAGAAAGATGTGACCAACTGGAACGACGACGCGGAAATCGTCTCCTACCTGCGGAAGATACTGCGGCGTGAAGTGGGCCTGAAGGACGGCCTGATCTACGGGATGGGGCACGCCGTGTACACCCTCAGCGACCCGAGAACCGTCAAGCTCAAGGAGATGGCGAGGAAGCTTGCCGAAAAGAAGGGGCATCTAAAGGAGTTTGAGCTGCTGGAGTCCATCGAGCGGCTGGCGCCCGCCGCCTTCGCGGAGGAGCGGCGCGAGGAGGTTTCCATGTGCGCCAATGTGGATATGTATTCCGGCCTCGTCTATAAGATGCTCGACATTCCCAGCGAGCTGTTTACGCCGCTTTTCGCCATCTCCAGAATGGTGGGCTGGTGCGCCCACCGCATCGAGGAGGTCTACAACAACAACAAAATCATCCGTCCGGCCTACAAGGCCGTCGCGCCGAAAAGCGAGTATATACCGCTGGACAAGAGGTAAAATCAGGGATAAGTAAAACCGGGGGACGGCAGACGCCCCCGGTTTGTTGCTTAAAAAGCGGCGTTTTCGAAACGTTTTTGCGATAATCGCATGCCAATGTCTATAAATGTACTTTATGTCGGCATCAAAAGGTGTTATAATAAATAAACTCGCGAAAAATATAATGTCTGAAATCCAAGGAGGCACTACCGAATGTCCAACAGAATTTTTACGTCAGAATCGGTCACGGAAGGCCATCCCGATAAAATCTGCGATCAGATCTCCGATGCGGTTCTTGACAGCATCCTGGCCAGCGACCCGAAGGCGCGCGTGGCCTGCGAAACCATCGTGTCCACCGGCATGGCGCTCATTATGGGCGAGATCACGACCGACACCTATGTGGACATCCCCGGGATCGCCAGAGAGACGATCCGGCAGATTGGCTATGTCGACCCGGAGCTTGGCTTTGATTATAAAGGCTGCGCCATTCTGACCTCCATCAAGGAGCAGAGCCCCGATATCGCCATGGGCGTTGACAGGGCCTATGACGACGAGAACGAGACGGGCGCCGGTGACCAGGGTATGATGTTCGGTTTTGCCTGCGATGAAACGCCGGAGCTGATGCCTGCGCCGATTTCCATGGCCCATGCGCTCTCGCGCCGCCTGGCCCAGGTCCGGAAAACCGGAGAGCTTGATTTTCTGCGGCCCGACGGCAAGACCCAGGTGACCGTCGAATACGGCGATAACGGTCAAATCGTCAGCTGCCCGGCGGTTGTCGTCTCCGCGCAGCACGCGCCGGAAGCGAGCATGAAGGATATTCGCGAGGGCATCATCGAGTGCGTGATCAAGCCGGTGATACCGGCCGGGCTTATTAACAACAACACCAAGTTCTTTGTCAATCCCACGGGGCGTTTTGTTACCGGCGGCCCGGTGGGCGACTGCGGGCTGACGGGCCGCAAGATTATCGTGGACACCTACGGCGGCTACGCCAGCCACGGCGGCGGCGCCTTCTCCGGCAAGGACCCCTCAAAGGTGGACCGCAGCGCCGCGTATATGGCCAGATATATCGCCAAGAATATCGTCGCGGCCGGTTTGGCCCGGGCGTGCCAGATCGAGGTGGCCTATGCCATCGGCGTCTCCAGCCCCGTATCCGTGCTGGTGGATACCAGGGGCACCGGCATTGTGCCCGACGCCACGATAGAGGAAATCATCGGACGGCTGTTTGATCTGCGGCCGAGCCGCATCATCGCCCATCTGGGCCTGTGCAACCCCCTTTACAAGCAGACGGCGGCTTACGGCCACTTCGGGCGGCCCGATCTCGACCTGCCCTGGGAGCGTCTGGACATGGTGGATAAAATAAAAGAAATCGCTTTCTAAACATCAAGGCGACTGAGGTTTTGACTGTATGAAGGATTCAGGGGACAGACGGCGGCGTCCGCCGCCGCGGCATTACGACCCGTACCGGCCGTATCGGCCCGAAAAAGCGGAGACGGAACCGGACGAGGACGCGGCCGGCGACATGTCCGAGGGGCTCGTGGAGGGCCGCAACGCCGTCATCGAGGCGCTGCGCGCCGGCCGACCCATCGACAAGGTATATATCCTCAAGGGGGACAGGGACGCGACCCTCGGCCATATTGCCTCCAAGGCTCGGCAGGCCGGGGCCGTGGTGGTGGACGCCGACCGCCGGAAGCTGGACGCCATGAGCGTGACCCAGGCCCACCAGGGCGTTATCGCCCTGGTCTCCGTCAAGGAATATGTGGACCTTAATGACATCCTTCAGACAGCGCGGGAGCGCGGCGAGCCGCCGCTGATCGTCGTGTGCGACGAAATTACCGATGTGCACAACCTGGGCGCCATCATCCGCACGGCGGAATGCGCCGGCGCCCACGGCGTCGTGATCCCGAAGCGGCGCAGCGCCGGCATCACGGCGGTGGTTTCAAAAACCTCGGCCGGCGCCGTGGCCCACATGGCGGTGGCCAGGGTCTCCAACATCGCCGCCGCGCTTGAAGACCTGAAAAAGGCCGGCGTCTGGATATACGGCACGGCGGCGGAAGGGACAAGCATCTTGTGGGAGACCGACCTGACCGGCCCGGCGGCCATTGTGATCGGCTCGGAGGGCGAAGGCCTCAGCCGGCTCGTCAGAGAACGGTGCGACTATCTGATCGCCATACCGATGGCGGGTAAAATATCGTCTCTAAATGCGTCGGTCTCCGCCGGCGTCGTCCTGTTTGACGCGCTGCGGCAGCGGCGCGCGGACCAGAAAAAGTAACCGGAGAGCAAGGAGGTGGCGACGATGTCACGCGATTTTATGGATACGACGGATCTGCCGGACATGAACGATACCGGCTCTGATTCGGGGCTGCCTGCGGAAATCGACGGGGTGGCGGAAGAAATCACGCTGGAGTCGATTTTGGCGGAGTACAAGGGCAGCGCCTTTATCGCCGGCGAAAAAAAGACACCACCCGACATCCTCCAGGAAAAAGCCGATAAAATCGTACTGGAAACCACCGGCAGGCTCTCGCCGTCACTTTCCGCCGTTAAGGACGGCATGGCGGAGGACGCGCCGGAAAGCCCGGCGGACAGCCCGCTGACGGCGGACGACGGCGATAAATCGTTCCTTGAGCAGACAAAACCGCTGCCGTCGCTGGAGGGGCGCCTCAAAGCCGGCAAAAAGCCGCTGCGGCGTCAAAACAAAAAACTGCGGGAAGAAGACGGGCGCGCGGAGACCAGCGACGACGATGACAATGACGGCGGCGGTGCGGCGCCGCTGAAGGAAAAGGTCATCTCCTTTGAGCAGCTGTCGCCGCCGCCGGCAAGGCCCCCCGCGCCGCCGCCGGAACCGGCCTGGGCCGCCCGGTCCATCGACGACGAGATCGCCAGGGAAGTGGAGCTGGCAATCGCCCAGCAGACGAAGCTGGAGGAGGAGACGGAGAAGTCCGTCCGAAAAGTCTTCGGCCTGTTCCGCCGACGCCCCCGCGAGGTTTACGACGAGTACGACGACGACCTGGACGAAGACAGCGAGGAGCAGGTCCGCATCATCGAGGATGAGATGCCCGAGGAGCCGGATTACCGGGCGGCCATTAAGCGCTTTGCGGAGAAATGCAACGTCTACTCCCTTCGGTCGTTCATCAGCCTCGTCATATCGCTGGTTATGGCCCTGCTGACGGTGATATACCAGTCCAACACACGTATGCCCCTGGGCTTCAGCGACAACAAAATCGTCAATACCGGCGTTTTGATGATTTTGCTGTTTATTGTCATGATATTCAGCGTCGACCATCTCATCACCGGTTTTTTGGAGCTGTTCAAGGGCAAAAACGGCATCGACGCGCTCAATCTCTTTTCCTGCCTTGCCACCACCGCCTCGGGCGCGTACACGCTGATCACCAGAAACACCAGCGTGGGCGTACCGTTCTGCGTCGTTTCCGCCTTCAGCCTGACCTTTACCCTCTGGGGCGAGAAGCTTTATTACCGGGGCCTTACAGAGTCGATGAAGACGGCGCTGTCGGTGGGCGTCCCTTACGGCGTTATCGCCGAAAGGAGCAGGGAGCTTGACAGAACCGTCATCAAGAAGGCGCCCGGCAGGACGGCCGGCTTCTACAACAATCTGATCCAGGCGGACGTGAGCGAAACGGCCTTCAATTACGCAGCGCCGATCCTGATAGTGGCTTCCGTGGTGCTCGGCCTGTACTCCGCCCTCGGGACGGGGCACGGGCAGTATTTCCTGCACAATTTTGCCGCCGTTATGGCCGCCGCCGCGCCCTTTTCCGCCATTTTCGCCTATACGGTGCCCTTCATCGCGGTCAACAAGCGCGCCAGGCAGTACGGCGCGGTGGTCGCCGGCTGGGGCGGCGCGGACGACCTGTACCACGCCGACGGCGCCAGCATCACCGACGAGGACCTGTTCCCTCAGGGGACGGTCTCCATTTCCGGCATCAAGATTTTTGAGGAGGTCTCCCCGGAAAAGGCCCTGCGGTACACGGCCAGCCTGATCATCGCCTCCGATTCCGGCCTGTCGAAAATCTTTTCCGATTTGCTCAACAAGCAGGGCATGACGCTGATCCGGGTGGAGGATTTCACCTGCTACGAAGGCGGCATCGGCGGCACCGTCCGGGGCGAGCGCGTCTATGTGGGCTCGGCGGCCTTTATGAATCTCCAGGGCATCCGCGTGCCCGCCAGCCTCAACGCCAAAAACGCCATCTTCACCGCCGTCAACAAAAAGCTGATCGCCGTATTCTCCATCGACTATGTGCCGGTCAAAACCGTGCAGAACGCCCTGATATCGATACTGCGGTACCGCGTCAAGCTGTACTTTGCCGTCCGGGACTTCAATATCACCCCCGTCATGCTGGAGCAGAAGTACAAGGTCTCGGTGGACAATGTGGAATACATACCCATCAAGGAGTCCTATAATATCTCAGACGGCAGGATACAGGAGGCCAAGCGCGTGTCGGCCGTCCTGACCCGCGAGGGGCTGGGGCCGTACGTGGAAGCCGTGACCGGCGGCCGCCGCCTCCTGAAAACGGCCATCGCCGCCACCGTGTTTTCCATTCTCTCGGCGGTGGGCGGCATGCTGATCATGTTTGCCATCTGCTGGACGGGGACCTTTTCCGCCGCCAGCGCCGGCAATCTCCTGCTATACATGCTGTCCATGCTGTGCATCACCCTGATTATCTGCGGGTTCGCCAAATACCGGCAGTAAAAGCACGGACAAAGCAAAGTGTACAAAAGAGCCACTGCAAAATGTACAAATATTTGTTGTGTTTTAAAGGCTATTAGTGTATAATTTCCGTCATAAGACTTTTTGAAGGAGTGTAACATCATTTATGACCTATGCCACCGAAAAAATCCGTAATATTGCTCTGCTTGGACATGGGGGCAATGGAAAGACAAGTCTTGCCGAGAGCATGCTTTATCTGACCGGCGGCACAGACAGACTCGGTAAGGTAGTCGACGGAAACACTGTCGGAGATTACGAGGCAGAGGAGATCAAACGCCAGATTTCAATCTCGCTTGCGACTCTTGTCGCTGAACATAAAAACACAAAAATCAACATTTTTGACACGCCCGGCTATTTTGATTTCGCGGGCGAGGTGGCTCAGGCGCTCCGGGTGGCCGACGCGGGCATTATCGTCGCCGGCGCCAAGGACGGGCTGACCGTCGGCCTTGAAAAGGCCTGGAAGTCTCTTGACGAGCAGAAGCTGCCCCGCGCGGTCTACGTCTCCAAGGTCGACGAGGAAAACGGCAATTTTGACGCCGTTTTCAGCGCCCTGCGTGAAAAATACGGCACCTCCGTCTGCCCGGTGATCGTGCCGGCCAAGAACGCCTCCGGCAAGGTGGAGGGCGTTGTCGACCTGATTAACAGGAAGGCCTTCACCGTGGAAGGCGGCAAGACGAAGGAAATCCCGATTCCGGACAGCATGCAGAGCCAGCTGGAGGAGTTTTACACCGCCGTCAACGAAAGCGTTGCCGAGACCAGCGAGGAGCTGATGGACAAATACTTCTCCGGAGAGGCGTTTACCGTTGAGGAGATTATCAGCGGCCTGAAGACGGGCATCAAGGAGAGAATGCTGTTCCCCGTATTCTGCGGCTGCGCCCTGACCGGCCTCGGCACGATGCAGCTGCTGGACGCCGTCGCGAACATGTTCCCGTCCCCCCTGGAAGGGCGGAAGGAGACCGACGTCGACGGCAATCCCATCCCCGCCGATCCCAACGGCCCGGCCTGCGCCATCGTCTACAAGACCATTTCCGACCAGTACGGCAAATTCAGCCTGTTCAAGGTGCTCTCCGGCAAGGTAACCGTGGATTCCACCCTTGTCAACACCCGCACGGGCACCCAGGAAAAAATCGGCCACATCTATAAAATGCAAGGCAAGAAGAGCACCGAGGTCAAGGAGATTATCTGCGGCGACGTGGGCGCCTTCTCCAAGCTGACCGATACGAAGACCACCGACACGCTGGCCGACCCGAAAAAGCCCGTCACCGCAACCGGCATCGTTTTTGCGCCGCCCTGCTACTCCATGGCCATCGCGCCGAAGAACAAGGGGCAGGAGGACAAAATCGCCGCGGGTCTTGCGCGCCTTTCGGAAGAGGACCTGACCTTTACATTCGCCAACAACATCGAGACAAAGCAGCTGGTGCTTTCCGGCTCCGGCGATATTCAGCTGGATGTGCTGTGCGCCAAGCTGAAGGATAAATTCGGCGTCGAGGTCGTTTTAACGCCGGCCCGTGTGGCCTACCGGGAGAAGATCCGCAAAAAGGTCCAGGTCCGCGGCCGCCACAAGAAGCAGTCCGGCGGACACGGCCAGTACGGCGACGTTGTCATCGAATTTGAGCCGGGTACGGAAGAGGACCTCGTCTTTGCCGAAAACGTCTTCGGCGGCAGCGTCCCGAAGAACTTCTTCCCGGCGGTTGAAAAGGGCCTGCGGGAGAGTATCCAGAAGGGCGTGCTGGCCGGTTACCCGCTGGTGTACCTGAAGGCCACGCTGGTGGACGGCTCCTATCACCCCGTGGACTCCTCCGAAATGGCCTTCAAAACGGCGGCGCAGCTGGCGTACAAGGAGGGCATCCCCCAGGCCAACCCCGTCATTCTCGAGCCCATCGGTTACCTGACGGTGACGATTCCCGAGTCGTATACGGGCGATATCATGTCCGACCTGAGCAAGCGCCGCGGCAGCCCCATGGGCATGAGCCTTGACAGCGACGGCATGCAGGTGGTTGAGGCGGAGGTCCCCATGGGCGAGATGTCCAGCTACGCCATCGACCTGCGTTCCATGACCCAGGGCCGGGGCTCCTTTACCCTCAAGTTCGTGCGGTACGAGGAAGCGCCCGCCAATGTCCAGCAGAAGATTATTGAAGAAGCCAAGGCGTTAAACGAAGCCGAATAACAATACGGATATGGCAAACGGGCGGACAGAAGCATCGGGCCGGCAGACCGGCACCTGATTTCGTGTCCGCCCGTTATTATGGGCAGCGCGGCTTACCGCGCTCCAGGAAGGGGGATCGGCGCTTCGGATGACGGAGATTTTATCGGGCGCGGGCGAGTTTTTGTCCCAAAACAGCGCGGCGGTGTTTTCCTGGATGACGCTGGTCCTCCGGTATGTCCTGACCGCCCTGGCGCTGATTGTCGTCTGGCGCACCTGCAAATCCCTATTAGACACGGAAGACGACATGGAGCAGTGGGGGATGCTCAGCCTCCCCAACGGCGCCAAAATTCCGCTCAATCACTGGGAAAACATCATCGGCCGGTCAAAAACATCGGACGCCTATATCGAATACCCCACCTTGTCCAGAAGCCACGCCGCGGTTATCCGCGACGACAAGGGCAGCTGGCATGTGCATGATCTGGGGTCCAAAAGCGGCGTTAAGGTCAACGGGAAAGAGATCGCCGGCCGCGCGCCGCTCAAAAACGGCGATATTTTAAATCTGGGCGGCGTGGAGCTGGTTTTTGTCACCGCCGACGCCGCGGCCGTGTCCATGCAGGAGAAGGAGCGCGCCCGGCAACAGAAGCAGCGCCGCCGGGAGACCGGGCTGCACCCGGCCGGGACGCTGGTATACCTGACGGCCTTTCAGGTCGCCCTGGGGCTGCAGCTGTGCATCGCCCAGGACGAGGCGCTGCTGCCGGCGGTGCCCCTGAGCTTTATCCTGCTCATCGGCATCATGTGGCTGTGCTATCTGACAACGCGCCTTTTACGCCGGTCGGCCTTTGAGGTGGAGACGATCGCCTTTTTCCTGTGCACGATCGGGCTGGCCGTCACGGCGTCCGCCGAACCGGACAGGCTGCTGCGGCAGATCGGTTTTCTCGCCGCCGGCGTCTGCCTGTACTTTCTGGTGGGCTGGTTTATCCGGGACCTGGACCGGGCCGTCCGGCTGCGCTGGCCAATCGCGCTGTTTGGCCTGGTGATGCTGGGGACAACGCTGGTGTTCAGCGACGCGGTTCTGGGCGCAAAAAACTGGCTCTCCATCGGCGGGGTGTCCTTCCAGCCGTCGGAATTTGTCAAGATCGCCTTTGTCTTTGCGGGCGCCGCCACCCTGGACAGGCTGTTTGCCAGGCGGAATCTGATTCTTTTTATCGCCTATTCCGGCGCGTGCGTCATGACATTGGCCCTCATGGGCGATTTTGGCACGGCGCTGGTGTTTTTTGTGGCGTACCTGCTCATTTCCTTTATCCGCTCGGGGGACCTGGCGACGGTGTTTTTAAGCGTCGGCGGCGCCGGCTTTGCCGGCTTTCTCGCCGCAACGCTCAAGCCGGAGGTGGCTTCGCGCTTTTTAAACTGGGGGCATGCGTGGCAGGCGCCGAACGCCGGCGGCTATCAGCAGGTGCGCGCCATGTCCGCCGCCGCCAGCGGCGGCCTGTTCGGCATCGGGGCCGGCAACGGCTGGCTGAAAACAGTCTTTGCCGCCGACACGGACATGGTCTTCGGCATGGTCTGTGAGGAGCTGGGGCTCCTCACCGCCGCGGCCGCCGTTTTTGCCCTTTTCATGACGGCTTTTCACGTGATCCGCTCGTCCCGATCCGCCCGGAGCACCTTTTACGTCATCGGCGCTTCGGCGGCCGTGTCGATCCTTCTGTTCCAGCTGATTCTCAACGTCTTCGGGTCGGTGGACATCCTGCCCTTTACGGGGGTGACGTTCCCCTTTGTGTCGCGAGGCGGGTCGAGCCTGATCGCCTCCTGGGGGCTTCTGGCCTTCATCAAGGCGGTGGACACGCGCCGGGGCGCGAGCTTCGTGCTAAAAACGCCGAAACGCATCGCTAAACAGGAGGCGCGGCGCTCCAAAAACAGGGCGGCCTCAGACCGGCGCGTCAAAAAGCCCGCTCCGCCGGAACAGCCGGAGCCGCCGGAGATACAGGAGACAGAGCCGGACGACTATGACAGCTGGTTTCTGGAATAACAGCCGCAAGGCGGAGAAGGGAGGTGGCAGCAGGGATGAAAAGAGTCGGCGGCCGCGCGGCGGCGCTCATTGTGCTGGCGGTTGTCATACTCGGCGGCATGTCGCTGTACATTCTCAGGTTCCTGACAAACGGCCGGGACTGGGTATCCTTTGCGTCCAATAAAACCGTCTATTCCGGCGGCGTGTTAAAGGTCGGCACGATTTTGGACAGGGACGGCCAGGCGCTCTCCCAGGTCTCCGGCGGCAGCCGCGTCTACGCCGACGATGAGCTGGTGCGCAAGGCGACGCTGCATGTTCTGGGCGACCCCGGCGGCAATATCGGCACGGGGGCGCTGTCGGCGTTCGCCCCGCGGCTGATGGGGTACAACGTGCTGACAGGCGCGTACTCCAGAACCGGCAACGGCAAAACCCTCAGTCTGACCATCGACGCCGACGTCTGCGCCGCCGCCTACAAGGCCCTGGGCGGCAGCAGGGGGGCCGTGGGCGTTGTCAACTACAAGTCCGGCCAGATCCTCTGCATGGTCTCGTCCCCATCCTTTGACCCGATGAACATCCCGGACCTCACCGGCGAGAAATACGAGGGCGTCTATCTCAACCGCTTTCTGTCCGCGACCTATCCGCCGGGCTCCGTTTTCAAGCTCGTCACCCTGGCCGCGGCGGTGGAAAATATCCCGGACCTCAACGACCGGGTGTTTCACTGCGACGGCGGCATCACCGTGGGCGGCGATTACGTGGCCTGCACCAAAAAGCACGGCGACCTCTCCATTGAGGACGCGCTGGCCGTGTCCTGCAACAGCGCCTTCGGCGAGCTGGCGCTGGAGCTGGGGGCCGAGACCCTGGCCGACTACGCCGCCCGATTCGGCCTGACGGAGAGCTTTGAGATCGACGGCATCAAGACAGCTACCGGCAGCTTTAAGAATGCGGCCCCCAATACATCAAGCCTTGCCTGGTCCGGCATCGGGCAGTATGAGGATATGGTCTGCCCGGCGGCTATACTGCGCTTTGTGTCCGCCGTGGCAAACGGCGGCAACGCCGTTGACATGACCCTGATAAAAGACAAGGGGCTGGCTTCCTTGCTGCCGCCGGGCTCCAGCCGGCTACTCGGCAAGCAGACGGCGGAAAAGCTTGCCACGATGATGAATTATAACGTGTATAAAACCTACGGGCAGGACAATTACCCCGGCCTTGAGCTGTACGCGAAAACCGGCACGGCCGAGGTGGGCGGCGGGAAAGAGCCCCACGCCTGGTTTGCGGGGTTCATCACCAACGAGGACGCGCCCCTGGCCTTTGTCGTCATCGTGGAAAACGGCGGTTCCGGCAGCCGGACGGCGGGCGCGGTGGCAAACAAGGTGCTGCAGGCGGCGATAAAAGAAAGCGAAAAATAGCGAAAAAACCTCCCCCTTGGGGGAGGTGGCATTTGCGAAGCAAATGACGGAGGGGGTAGACAAAGAGCCCTCTCCATTGGTATCTGTGACGAAGGAGCAAATAACATGGCCGATCAGTTTCAGAGGACGCGGATGCTGCTGGGCGACGAGGCGCTGGCGCGCCTGCACCAGGCGCGGGTGCTCCTCTTCGGCGTGGGCGGCGTTGGCGGCGGGGCCGCCGAAGCGCTGGCCCGGGCCGGTATCGGGCATATCGAGCTGGTGGACAACGATACGGTGTCGCCGACGAACCTCAACCGGCAGCTCGTCGCCCTGCATTCCACAATAGGCTGCAGCAAGACGGAGGTGATGGCCCGGCGCATCCGGGACATCAACCCACAGGCCGAAGTGACAAACCACGATGTTTTTTATACGGCTGAAACGGCCGGAATGTTCGATTTAACCCAATACGACTACGTCCTGGACGCCATCGACACGGTGTCCGCCAAGCTGATGCTGGCCGATTTGTGCCACAGGGCGAAAACGCCCCTCATCAGCTCCATGGGCACCGGCAATAAAATCGACCCCACGCAGCTGACCGTCGGCGATATCTATGAGACCTCAGGCGACCCGCTGGCCCGGGTGATGCGGCGGGAGCTCAAGCGGCTGGGCGTCCCCAGTTTAAAGGTCGTGTATTCCACGGAAACGCCCCGGAAGCCGCTGATGGGTGCCGACGAGGGGACATCCAGGCGTCCGGTGCCGGCCAGTATCTCCTTTGTCCCGCCCGTGGCCGGCATGATCATGGCCGGGGAGGTCGTCAAGGATTTGATAAGAGATTTGCTGTAAAAAAAGAAAACACGGCAAGGTCAAAGCCTTTGCCGTGTTTATCAATATACGGTCTATTGGAAATGAATATGGCTGTTGATGTGCTCGCTGCAAAAGCAGTGGTAGCCGTTGCAGCGGGAGCAGTAACGGAATTCCATGGTCGGGTATTCGGTGTCGGTCTTGCCGCAGACCGCGCATTTGTGCCGGTAGGGTCGAGAGGCCGCCTCCTGCTTGTGGCGCCGGGCCGCCTTTTTGAAGTTGATCGTCTGCCTTGACGCCCGGACCTTGTAGGGGCGGAGCAGCTTTAAAAGATCGTCCGCGCAGAAGATAAAGAAGTTCAAAACGGCCACCAGCGGGAAAAAGGCGTACAGGAAATTCCCGTCTATAAGGCTCTGTAGCATAACGAGCAGGAAATAGACCCCGTCGGCCAGAGCCAGCCATTTGATCTTGATCGGTATGAAGAAAAACAGCAATATGCGGAAGTCTGGGAACAACACCGCGAAGGCGAAGAACATCGAAAGATTCAGAAAGCTGGAGTTGAGAAAATACGGCGGAAGCAACACGGGGCCGGTGAACAGATAGACGGCAAAGCCGTAAAGAACATTTAAAAGAACGCCGGCCAGATAATAAATGGTGAATTTCGGCGTGCCCCACTCCCGCTCCAGCGTCGTGCCGATCATATAGTAAAAATAGAGCATGAGGGCCGTAAACAGTAGGGAAGAGCCGGAGAGACCGGCGCCGTTTACCGGGTAGAATACCCAGGTGACAAGCCGCCAGATTTCGCCCCGCAGAATCTTATACGGCTGAAACGCCAGGAAACCGGCAATAAGGCCGGACCTGTCCATGGTAGAAACAAAGAAAACGGCGGCGTAGCCGATAATGACGTACAGCATCAGCCTCGGTATGCCGAAGCGGCGGTGCGTCATGCAGAATTTGTCGATGGCCCGGATCAGCGCTCTCAAACGCAATACCTCCCGGAAAAGAAATCGTTGCCTATATAGTATAGCATGTTTTTCCTGGGATTTAAAATAAAACGTATAAATTTAAACGGAATAGTTTGTATAAAAAGGCTTGCAATCGCGAAATATCCATGTTAATATATCAAGGCGTTTATTTGACGCGAGCA
The DNA here is from genome assembly GCA_029267955.1 of Sporobacter termitidis. GTDB lineage: Bacteria > Bacillota > Clostridia > Oscillospirales > Oscillospiraceae > Sporobacter > Sporobacter termitidis_A. The sequence goes on from JAJUHI010000030.1 coordinate 14,787, forward strand.
AAAATGACGGCCAAAAGGACCGTAAGTCCAAAGAACCGATGGTCCCAAAGGACTAATGTCATTAGGCGTGATTTCCGTTTTATCATCTGGGCGGTCCTCTCCACGGCTTTACAGTTACAGGTGGATGAACGTCTTATGCGAAGGGAGGATAAAAACTATGGATCTTGTCAAGGCGCTCAGCGAGCAGTATATGAAGCCTGAGCTTCCTGAAATGAACGTTGGTGACACCGTCCGTGTAACCGTCCGTGTCAAGGAGGGCAACCGCGAACGCAACCAGGCGTTTGAGGGCACGATCATCGCCAAGAAGCATGGCGGCATCAACGAAACAATCACCGTCCGCCGGATCTCGTACAACGTCGGATGCGAAAAGGTTTTCCCCGTGCACTCGCCGACAATTGTCTCCGTCGAGACCGTCCGTTCCGGTAAGGTCAGAAGGGCGAAGCTGTACTATCTCCGCGACAGAGTCGGCAAGCAGGCAAAGATCAAGGAAAAGCTGTAAACAGCTTTTGCAACCAAACACAGAAGAAAAAAGAGGCGAAGGCCTCTTTTTTTTATCTCCGAATTGTGTATAATCATATAAAGGCTTCGACTATTTGGTGAAAAGAGGTAATAGCTTGGACGAGAAAGAGAAGGATAAAGATTTTGATTATGATCTTTATGAGATAAAATATGGTATTGATTTAAGGCCGGAGCCGCTTGAAGACGCGCAGAATGAGCCGGAGGAGACGGAGACGGAAAAAAAGCCGGAGCCGGAGACGTCGCGCAAGGCCGCCGATCAGGGGAAAATGGAGCTGTACGACTGGCTGCAGTGCATCGTTTCAGCCATCCTGTGCGGCATTTTAATTTTTGTCTTTGTGGGCCGGGTGATCGGCGTGGAAGGCACCTCCATGCTCGACACGCTCTATGACCGGGATAAAATCATCATGTCCAATTTGCTGTACAAGCCCAAGTACGGCGATATCGTCGTACTGAAGGCGCCGAACTTTACGGAAAAGCCGCTGGTCAAGCGCGTCATCGCAACAGAAGGCCAGACGCTGGACATCGATTTTACCACCGGCAAGGTCTATATTGACGGCCGGGAGATAAAGGAAGACTACATTCGGGAGCCGACTTTGACACAACTGGACTTTGAAGGCCCCGTTACCATACCGGAGGGCTACGTGTTTGTCATGGGCGACAACCGCAACGCCTCCAGCGACAGCCGCCACAGCCTCGTGGGCTTCGTGGACACGCGGCAGATTCTCGGCAAGGTGCTGTTTGTGCTGATGCCCGGGCCAAATCCGGACGGCACCCGTGACTGGAGCCGGATCGGGTCGCCCTATTAATAGCAATAGCAATATTCACAGGGAAGGCGGTGATCTGATGCGGGAGGAAATCAATATCCAGTGGTTTCCCGGCCATATGACGAAAGCGCGGCGCATGATTGCCGACAACCTGAAGCTGGTGGACGCCCTCTGCGAAATTGTGGACGCGCGCATCCCCGCCTCCAGCCGGAACCCCGACCTGGACGATATCGCCGGGGCCAAGCCGCGCCTTTTGATACTCAACAGAGTCGACCAGGCGGACCCCGGTTTGACGAAGGCCTGGGCGGCCTATTTCCGCAGCCAGGGCATGGCCGTCCTGGAGACAGACGCCAAAACCGGCAGGGGCACGCAGGGCTTCCCGGCGGCGGTGCGCGGCCTGTTAAAGGACAGACTGGACGCCCTCAAGGCCAAGGGGCAGGCGGGGCGCAAGCTGCGGCTCATGGTTGTGGGCATCCCCAACGTGGGCAAATCCTCCTTTATTAACCGGATTGCCCGGCGCAAGGTCGCCGAGACCTCCGACCGCCCCGGCGTCACCCGGGGCAAGCAGTGGATTGTCATCGACGACCAGCTGGAGCTGCTGGACACGCCGGGTATCCTGTGGCCGAAGTTTGAGGACCCCCAGGTGGGGGAGAACCTGGCGTTTACGGGCGCCGTGAAGGACGACGTGGTGGACCTTGTG
>JAJUHI010000031.1 GCA_029267955.1 Sporobacter termitidis
CGTGAGAAATTATAAATAATCGAGGAAGACGATTTTTCAAAGAAGGTGTTTGGTGAGAGGAATGCTTGCAGTCATTCTAGTTTACCAAATACCAAGGTTTTTGACTGGAATTGTGAATCCTCGATTTCTGTCTTAAACTTAATATAGGCCATATAATTCACATCTGGAAGAAACTTTTAAATAAAAAGAGGTAATTCCCATGGAGCCGCTACCAGAAAACCTAGTAACAGCGAGCTTTTTGAGGATGTTTCCGGCTATCGGCGTGCCAGTTGCAGTTTATAGATAGGCATTTAACAGGGTTTTAACCTTTTCACGGATTTTTACCGAAGGCCATATTGACAATGGTAAAAAAGTATGTTAGCGTTTGTATGCTATAAGTTAATATATGGTAATCCAAGTGCCTCTCAAGGCGTAACGGTTGTGTCCGGCTGCCTTGGGGGGAGGATAGGGAATCGGGTGAGAATCCCGAACGGTACCGCCGCTGTAAGCGCTTGATGTCCGTACTCGTTGACGAAAGTCAGTCATTGGGGTAACCTGAGAAGGCAGAGTGCGTGTCATAAGTCAGGATATATCCTGGCTTACAAGCTCGAGTCAGAAGACCTGCTTTGGAATTTACTCTGAGTGCTCATTGGTAGCATCAGATCTTGTTTGTATGTGGGAATACGGCTGCATCAATCTTTCGATTGATGCAGTTGTTTTTCTATTGGAAGCCCCATGGTCACAGCTTCCTCCACATGGGTTCCGTCGGGCGGTTATCATTTTTACCGCCCGACGGAAAATAAAACGATTACTCCCATCCTTTGATTTGACATAACTTCCTGAACCGGGTGCCAACCGGGCAGCCTTGCGACAGCTGCCCGGCTTGACACTCCAAAAAAATGGTGGTGACAGCCCGAACGGAGAAACAAAAATGAAAATAACCACCAACATCACCAATACTGTTTATGATACCGGCAGGTTTACAGACGGCGACGATATACGTCATTTTTGTCTTACGCACAGGCTGGACGGATTGGAGCTGCTCCCCTATGATGGGAATACGCTTGGAATTGTCCCCGCTGATATGGTCGTTGGTGTGCATCTTTCGTTTTACAGCTGCTGGGTTGATTTTTGGACAGGTAACGAAACCGGTGTTCTGGCGGAATTTGGCGATTGGGAGATAGCAAAAGATGTATTGGGTGCAGACAGGGAGGCGCTTGTCCGCCGGCACAGAGAACAGCTGGATTTTTCCGAGAGTATCGGCGCGGAATATGTTGTTTTCCATGTGAGCGACGTGTCCATGACGGAAGCAACACGTTATAAGTTCAACCATACGGACGCGCAGGTAATCGACGCGGCATTGGAACTTATAAATGCGATATTGGATGATGGACGATATTTATTTACATTCCTCGTTGAAAACCTCTGGTGGCCGGGTTTTACGATGACTTCCCCCAATATGACGCGTTATCTGCTGGAGGGCATCCGCTACGAGAACAAGGGCATCATGCTCGATACAGGGCATCTGCTGCATACGAACAATGCGCTCACCACCCAGGAGGAAGCCCTCACATACATCCATACGCTCCTCGACGCGCACGGTGACCTGTGCCGGTACATAAAAGGCGTCCATCTCCAGCAAAGTCTGACCGGCGCCTATGTGCGTGCCTTGATTGAAAACCCGCTGCTGCTTAAGGGAACATATTATGATCGTATGGGGCAACTATACCCGCACATACACAAGATGGATGTGCACCAGCCTTTCACCGCTGCCGGTGTTCGGAACCTGATCGAAAGAATCCGCCCCGATTATCTCACATACGAGTTCAGCACCCAGAACCGGGCGGAACATGAGGATTTTATCTCGCGCCAAAACGCGGCGCTTTGGGGCGGGTGTTGTTAAGATCAAAAGTATATAAAGTATTTTCGAGGTGACTCCAAAGCATGAGAGAAATCGCTGTTTACGGCAAGGGCGGCATCGGTAAATCAACATTGAGCGCAAACCTCTCGGCTGCGCTGGCGCTTTCCGGCAAGAGAGTACTTCAAGTCGGATGCGACCCAAAGCACGACTCGACACGCCAGCTCCTGCGCGGCAAAAGGCTCTCCACCGTCCTTGACTACATGCGTGTAACCAACCCCCTGGAGTACAGGCTCTCAGATATCCTGGCCGAGGGCTTCGCAGGTGTCGGCTGCGTGGAGGCTGGAGGTCCCAAGCCGGGTGTCGGCTGCGCAGGACGCGGTATTATCAGCACTTTCGAGCTGCTTGATAAGTTTAGGCTCAAGGAGAAGTACGACATCACTATCTACGATGTGCTGGGCGATGTGGTGTGCGGCGGCTTCGCCGTGCCGATCCGGCGTGAGTACGCCGATACAATCCTTATCGTCACATCCGGTGAGTTCATGGCGCTCTACGCCGCCAATAACATTCTGCGCGGCATTCGCAATTACGATGGAGAAGCAAAACGTGTCGCAGGGATTCTATACAATAGGCGCAACGTAACGGACGAGGACGGGCGGGTTGTTCGTTTCGCCCGCGCCGTAGGTCTGCCTATTTGCGCCATGATTCCCCGGAGCGACGCTTTTGCCCGCGCGGAGCGGGAGAACATCACCGTCATGGAGCTGAATGCCGACCATGCCGTCAGCCACATTTTTACCCAGCTCGCCCAGCGTCTTTTGAATGGGCCGGAGTTATTCGAAGCGTCGCCTCTCACTGACGAGGAGTTGGAGGAGGTCGTGCTGGGGCGCGCCTCGTTCCGTGCGGCCATTGGTTCATTACCTGACGAACCATTAAATACAAGTTCAATACATATTCAGCCGCATGAAGCCGCTATTGAGTTGTCCAATACGAACAGATACATGTCCAAAAACCTCATCCGGGGCGAACCTCTGTACGGCTGCGCCTTCAACGGTGCGATGTCCACTGCTGCACATTTGCGCGACGCCGTCATCCTGGCCCACGCGCCGAAAAGCTGTACCTATATCACATGGCAGTCGCTCAGCTCCACAGGACGGCGGGCATTCTTTGAACGCGGGACACTCCTGCCTGTTTCACTCGCACCGAATCTTGAATGCACAGAGTTGAGCGAGCCGGAGATTATATTCGGTGGCATAGAAAAATTAGAAGAGAAGCTGCGCGCGGTCATGACTCGACAGCCGCGCGCCGTCGTCGTCGTCAGCGCCTGTCCCGCCGGCATCATCGGGGATGACATCAGCCGCGTTGAGTCTCTATCTAAACCGGATATGCCCGTCGTGGCTATTAAAGCCGACGGCAACATGGCCGGCGATTACCTTCAGGGCATGCTAATGAGCTACCTGACTCTAGCCCGACGGCTTATTCGCCGCGACGTGCCAGTTCTGCCAAACACGGTGAATATTGTGTTTGAAAAAATCGTCGTTTCGAACACCAATGAGAATTTCCGGGTTATAAGCGGGTATCTGGCCCGCCTTGGCATACGGGTAAACTGCCGCTTTGTCTGTGAGACGACGGTGGACGCGCTGGAGGGTTTTTGCTCTGCGCCACTAAACCTTTTGGCATACGGCGATTACACGGGGCAGCTCTTGAGGGACTTCTTTACGCGGGAATACGGCTCGGTTTTCTACGACAGGGCGTTCCCGGTGGGGTTTGACGACACGGCCGCGTGGCTGCGGGGCGTGGCGGAATTTTTCGGTCGCCCCAAAGATGCTGAGGCAATTATCTCTGAAAACGAAAAACGATACGCGGCAGAAGTATCAGCCCTCAGGCCCGAGTTGGCCGGAAAAAAGCTAATGGTCATCACGTATAACCATGAGCTGGACTGGATTTTGAAAACTGCACTCGATGTGGGCATGGAGATTGTCAAAATCGGTATTCTGAACTTTTCGCAAGATGAAGGTTTTCGCACACGACTAACCGCGCCGCTTCCCGTCGAGGAAAACTACGACCGCGACAATCGTACCGGTGACATCGCGCGGTACAAGCCGGACATTCTCCTGACGAGTTATGCCTCGTTTGTGTCTGATGACGTACCGGTGGTCGACACCATCCCGATGTGCCCAGACGTGGGCTTCGATTCCGGCCTCAGGTTAGCGGAGCGCTGGGCACGATTGCTGCGGCTAAATTTGAAAGGGGGATGGAAGCAGGATGAGCGGTTATTTAAACAGTATTACGCCTGATAGCATTTCCGGCATTATTTTCGCACTGGAGGGTATCCGCCGTTCGGTTGTCCTTTTAAACGGCCCAACGGGCTGCAAGTTTTACCACTCGACCACATCGGATCACCAGGCAATCCGCCCGTTTGAGTCCGACCCGCTTAGTTACCCGGAAAAATTGTACTTCGGTCAGCCGCGCGTACCGTGTACGTACCTCGACAACGGCGACTACGTCTACGGCAGCGCCGAAAAGCTAACCGAGGCGCTGACTTTCCTCCGCGACAACATCCCCTTTGATCTGTTGGCCATCGTCAACTCCCCCGGCGCTGCGCTCATCGGCGATGATCTGCACGGCATCGCCATGGGTATTATCCGTGACAAACCCATTGTCATTATTGAAACGCCGGGCTTTTCAAGCGACATATGCTCAGGCCACAAGACAGCTGCGCTCGCCCTCTTAAAGCAGTTGCCACTCCATGTGCTGGGCGAAAAATTAACCAATACTGTCAACATCATCGGGATATCTCTCTTTCACCGCAACTACACCGGCGACGTGGCTGAGTTACGCCGCCTTCTGAAGCTCTGCGGTATTGATGCGGGATGCTTTCTTTGCGCCGGTGTGGATGTGGAGAGCATCCAAAACCTCCCGAATGCCGCGCTCAACATTGTCGTACATCCGGAGTATGGCTTGGAAACAGCGGAATATCTGAACGCGCAGTACGGTATGCCATATTACATCTGCGACGGTCCTCCCGTGGGATTTGAAGCCACAGAAAAACTGATACATGACGTCTGCGCCATACTTGGGAAGAACACTAACGCCGCTATTGTTGACAGTGAAAAGGCGCGGGCACGCGCCTACGCCTTCCTTTCCCGGGTCGACTCCCGGACGGGGCTGCCGAAGGGTGTAACCTTCGCAGCCGAGGGAACGTATTCTGAGCTGTACGCATATACGAACTTTTTCGTTCGTTACTTCGGGATGGTGCCGGACTGCCTGTCTGTCTTAAATTCCTCCAGTGACTGCTTTAAGGCGCGACTTCACGAGCTTGTCGACACGCTGGGTGTCTCCGGCGCCCTGAACCGGGATATTCTCGACACCAACGCCGAACTGGTCTTCGGCAGCGGCAACACTATTACGAAGCTCAAACTCAGAAAGCATGTCTTTTCCGGCATTGAAACTGCGCTTCCGTCGCTGGGCTACTATGATGTTATTCCGAAAACGCATATGGGCGTCTCCGGCGCCCTCCTGCTGACGGAACAGATTCTTAATGGACTGGCGTACTGAGCAGGGAGCGAACAATTAGATATTCTGTATTGTTTATAAACAATATCGACATTTATAAATTTGCTTATATTTCTACTCCTATTTCACAGCATTTTCTATTATCAGTGTCCTATAGCCTGGAACATCTATATTTATCAGTTCATCCACACTTTTCAGGCAGAACGATAACCGGACATTTAGCGCATTTTACGACGTGTACAGTATCGGAGCTAATAAATATTGCTGCTACAGATGATATTTCTCTTTCGCTGCCGTCAATAGAAACAAGTAAATACCTCAATTTCCCTAGTTCACTATTACTTGGGCGACAGCTGCCGCTGCAACACATAATGCCACACTCAAGACCATATATAAGAAAGCAACCAGATACTTTCCGCTTTGAATAAGCTGTAGTGCTTCTGCAGAGAAGGTCGAAAATGTAGTAAAGCCTCCGCATAGTCCAACTTTCAGAAATAATACCAGACGAGGAGGTACATTCACGTGCTTTCCCGTTAACGCAATGATCAATCCAATGCAAAATGCACCTGTGATGTTGATAGCAAACGTAATAACCGGGAAGCTATTTTCAACTTTTATAGGCAGCAAAGTCAGCAGATAACGGCTTACCGATCCCAGCATACCGCCCACGCCGACAAAAAAAACGTTTATTAAACCCTCCATATTTACCATTGCCTCCATTATTCTCAATATGCTTTTTCCGAACATAGCTTTCCCGAGTTATCTTGCTTGGTGCTTATATGCGCGTAATCATATAATAAAAGCTGACGCCCCCTGCATCCCGCAGAAGTCATCAGCTTAAATAAGCGTTTCGGCCCAAGACCTGGGAGAACTTCATTCCCATTGGTAGAGTAACATAATGTGGATACTTTTTCAATACTGACATAATACTTGAGCTTGAGTTCTGGAAGCTATAATAATTCTCGTACCCTGTCCGCGGCGATTTCAGCCAGCCGCCGATCTGCACCCAGCGTTTTACCCATGGTTATTTTAATATCAGGATGATGTGTACAAAACTCTTTAAGCTCGGCGGGGATGTCCTCTTTAATGTGCACCCCTTCAAACAGGAAGTAGGGGATTACAATAATTTCATCGGCGCCGCGTTCCATGAGGCGCAGGAGGCCTTGTTCAAGGGTCCTGTTACGAAACTGCAGATAGGCATCTTCCACCATGTCGTTTTGGAGTATCTCCTTGACGTAAGCGGTGATCTGGTGCATGGTTGCTTCCGTATTACTCTCACGGCTGCCGTGGGCCAACAGTAAAATACCTGTCATGATATCACATTCTCTTAAAATAATTTTCAACGGCGTCCAGCGTGGCGTCAATGTGCTCTAAGGTATGGGCGGCGGATATAAACATCGCCTCGAACTGGGCGGGCGCCAGATAAATGTCCCGGCCCAGCATGTGCTTGAAATAGCGAGCGTACGCTTCCGTGTCCGCCTGTTTGGCATGCTGAAATTTATCGACGGGGCCGGGGGTGAAAAACAGGCAGCCCAGGGAGCCAATGTGATTTAAAGCACAGGGTAACTTAAGATCATCTATCAGCTTCCGCATACCGCCAAAGAGCTTTTCCGCCAGCGTGTCCAGATGGGCGTAAACTTCGGGGTGCTCTTTCAGATACGTCAGCTGGGCGATGCCGGCGGCCATGGCGACGGGGTTACCGCTGAGAGTACCCGCCTGATACACCTTGCCCAGCGGCGCCACCTGTTCCATCAGCTCCCGTCTGCCGCCGTAGGCGCCCACCGGCAGGCCGCCGCCGATGATTTTCCCGAAGACGGTCAGATCGGGGTGGACGCCGAACCGTTCCTGGGCGCCGCCGAGCCCCAGGCGGAATCCGGTGATCACCTCGTCAAAGATGAGCAGCGCCCCATGGGTATCGCACAGTGCCCGAAGGCCCTTAAGAAAGCCCTGTTTGGGTAGCACGACGCCCATGTTGGCGGCCACCGGCTCAACGATCACCGCCGCGATTTGGTCTTTATTCACCTCAAGCATCTTTGCCGTTGTTTCAAGGTCGTTATAGGGCGCCGTCAGGGTGTCCTTTGCCGTACCCTCGGTAACGCCGGCGCTGGCGGACACGCCGGCGGTCATGAGCCCGGAGCCGGCGGAGACCAGCATGGCGTCGCAGTGGCCGTGATAACATCCTTCAAATTTGATGATCTTGTCCCGGCCCGTTGCGCCCCGGGCGACACGGATGGCACTCATGACGGCCTCCGTCCCCGAGTTGACCATACGTACCATGTCAATGGTGGGGAAGAGGGAGCAGATCAGCTCCGCCATTGTTACCTCCGCCACGGTGGCCGCGCCGAAGCTCAGGCCCCTTTCAGCGGCCTGGATGACGGCCTCCCGGATAAGGGGGTGGTTGTGACCTAAAATCATCGGGCCCCAGGAGCCCACATAGTCGATATATCTGTTGCCGTCAGCGTCGGTAATGACCGCGCCGTCGGCACTTATAATAAATCGAGGCGACGCGCCGACAGCGGTGAAGGCCCGGACCGGGCTGTTGACACCGCCGGGCATGACATTCTTTGCCTTGTCAAACAATACTTCCGAGAGGCCCATCAGCCGATTCTCCCTTCGTCGAGGTACCTTGCGATTTCCAGCGCGAAATAGGTGATGAGAATATCGGCCCCGGCCCGGAAGACCGAGGCGGCTGTTTCGCATATAATTGCCGCTTCGTCAATGTATCCGGCGGCGGCCGCCGCCTTGACCATGGCGTATTCGCCGCTGACGCTGTAGGCTGCCACCGGGACGTTCACCGACGACGACACGGTTTGAATCACATCCAGATAGGACAGCGCCGGCTTGACCATCAGGAGATCGGCCCCTTCCTCAAGGTCCAAAAACGCTTCCTTGAGGGCTTCTTTTTTATTATGGTAATCCATCTGATAGGAGCGCCGGTCGCCGAAAGCGGGGGCCGACCCGGCGGCCTCCCTGAAGGGGCCGTAAAAAGACGAGCAGTATTTAACCGCATAGCTCATAATGGGGATATCGGAATACCCGTTTTGGTCCAGCAGCCGGCGAATCTGGCCCACGCGGCCGTCCATCATGTCGGAGGGCGCCACCATGTCGGCCCCGGCCTGCACATGGGACAGGGCCGTCTTTGCCAGCAGCGGCAGCGTCTTGTCGTTATCGACGGCATGGCCGTTTAACACGCCGCAATGGCCGTGGCTTGTATATTCGCACAGGCAGACATCGGTGATGCAGTAAAGGGCGGGGTAATCCCTTTTCAGCTTAAGCAGAGCCCTTTGCACAATCCCGTCCTCGGCGTAAGCGCCGCCGGCGAGCGCGTCCTTATCCTCCGGGATGCCGAAGAGCATTACCTTGTCGACACCGGCTTTCAAAAGCCTGTCAACAATCGTCGGCAGCCGTTCAACGCTGTACCGGTACTGGCCCGGCATGGACGTGATTTCTTCCGTAATGCCGGTCCCTTCCTTGATAAACAGCGGATAGATGAGCGATGCCTTTGAGATTCTTGTCTCCCGGACAAGTTCCCGCAGCGTCTTAATGCTCCGGAGACGCCGCGGCCTTTTTGTCATGTCCATTTCAATTACCCCGCTTTCGCAGCATTGTGAAGGTCGATGATTTTATCAACGAGGCTGTCGATGGTGATTTCATCGGAGATCACCGGGCTCATGCCGTGTGCAAACGCCTCCCGGGCGGTCTGCTCGCCGATGCAGACGGCGCAGAGCTTTGATAAATCGACACCGCCGGCCATAGCGGCAAAGCCGCGGACGGTGGACGCGCTGGTGAAGGCCACATAGGGCGGCTTGCCCGTTTCAACAATGTCGGCAAGGGGGAGGGGGCTGCTCTGGATCACCGTGTCGTAGACGGGTATGTCGTCATACGGGACCCCGTGCTGGTTCAGAATCGCCGTCAGCTCCGGCGAGCCGATGCGCGCGCGGGGGATTAAAAGCCTTTCGCCCGGCGCGACTGCTGCGGCCAGAGCCTTACCCAGCGTTGCTGCATCGAATTTATCCGGCATGCAGTCCACCGCGATGCCGCGGGCACGGATGGCCTCCGCCGTTGCCGTGCCGATGGCGGCAAACTTGATGCCGGCCAGTGTGCGGATATCCATGCCATAACAAATAAGCGTCCTGAAAAAGATGTCGACCCCCGCCTGGCTGGTGAAGACAATCCAGCTGTATTCCTTAAGCCGGCCGAGCGCCGCCAGAAGTGCCGTGTTGTCCTCAATTTCCACCGTTTTGATGGCAGGGAGCTCAAGGACCTCCGCGCCCAGCTTTGATAGCTTATCCGACAGCTTTGAGGCCAGCTCCTGCGGGCGCGTGACAATGACGCGGGCGCCGCCCAGGGGCCGGTCCTCCGCCCAGTGGAACTTGCCGGCAAGACCGCAGACCTCGCCGACAACAATAATGGCGGGTGTGCCGATCTTGTGACGCCGGGCTTCCTCTGGAAGCGTATGAAGCGTCGCCACAACGCGCCGCTGGGCGGCGGTCGTTCCTTTTTCCAGGACGGCGGCGGGCGTATCGGAGCGCATGCCGGCGCCGATGAGGCTATCGCAAATGTAATCCAGCGCGCCCACGCCCATCAGGAAGACCAGGGTACCGCCAAGCCGGGCCAGGGCTTCAAAATCCATATGGGGCTTGTTATCGTCCTTCAGGTGGCCGGTGATTATATGGACGGAGGAGCAAAAATCCCGGTGGGTGACGGGGATGCCGGCGTATGCCGGTACGGCAATGGCCGAGGTGACGCCCGGCACGACCTCAAAGGGGATGCGGTGCTGAGCAAGAAGCTCCAGCTCCTCGCCGCCCCTGCCGAATAAAAAGGGGTCGCCGCCCTTCAGCCGGACAACCTTATTGCCGGCAAGCGCTTCGTTAAGCAGCGTTTTGTTGATATCCTCCTGGGTCATCACGGCGCGGCCGGCGCGCTTGCCCACATTGATCCGCCGGGCGCCGGTGGGGATGAGGGACAGGATGCCGGCGCCAACCAGACTGTCATATAAAACGACGTCGGCCTCCTCCAGAAGCCTCTTAGCTTTCAGCGTCAAAAGCGCCGTGTCTCCCGGTCCGGCGCCCACGAGCCATACCTTTCCTGCTTTCATACGCCGGCTCCTTTCAGGCTGTCCAGTTTATCCAGCAGCCGCTCGGCCAGGGCGATGCCGAGCTTTTCCGCTTCTGATACGGGCATTTCCATCGCGCCGGATATGTGCCGGCCGGTCTCCTCGTCATAATGGAGCCCGTACAGCACTACCCGGCCACCGCAGATTTTCGCAAAAGCCGCAATGGGGGACGAGCAGCCGCCGTCCAGCCGGCGGACAAAAGCCCGCTCGGCGCTAAAAGCGATCTGCGACGCCGGGGCGTTGACGCAGCGGAGATATGTATGGTCCTCGTTCGCCCGGGCCTGGATGGCCAGAATGCCCTGGCCGGCGGCCGGGATCATCTCGTATTCGGTAAACACTCTGTAAATGCGGTGCGACAAACCCAGCCGGTTGAGACCCGCGCAGGCCAGCACGGTGGCGGCATAGTCACCGCTGTCCAGCTTTTGCAGCCGGCGCTGCACGTTGCCGCGAATCTCCCTGAAGGTCATCCCCGGATACATAAGCCCCAGCTGCAGGGTCCGCCGGGCGCTGGAGCAGCCGATGGGCTTACTAAGGTCCACATCATCGGCATACCTGGGCAGCACCAGGGCATCATACGGATTTTCCCGCGTGGACAGGCTGATGACCGGGAGGTCCTCGGGGGTTAAAATGGGCATGTCCTTGAGGCTGTGGACGGCAATGTCGATTTGGCAGCTGCGCAGGCCGATGTCCAGTTCCTTGACGAACAGCCCCTTGCCGCCGACCTCGTCGAGTTTTCTGTCAAGGAGCATGTCTCCGCTTGTCTTCATGGTGACAAGCTCAAACTCCAGCTCCGGGTGGTGGGCCTTGATGATATTGATCATGCTCTGGGTCTGGGTAACCGCAAGCCTTGACTCGCGGCTGCCGACCCGAATTAATCGTTTCATACCTGCTCCTTGGAAGATATAAACGCCCGAATTTCAGCGGCGATCTTCTTAGTTTTTCTGTGATTGTCGCCGGTGCCGCAGATGCCGATGACGCCGCCGTCGTAATGGACCGTGGCGGGGAAGAAAAACGAGCATTCCTCCTTGCAATCGGCAATACTGCAATACTGGCCGTTCCGGTGGGCATCCCGCGCGATCCGGCTGTTGAGTGCGCGGTCGTCGGTGGCGGCGATTACCAGATAAGCACCCTCCAGGTCGGACGGCTCATAGGATTTTTTGACATAGCAGATTTGGTTGTTTTGATGAAGTGCTTCTATCTCCGCCACAGCGTCGGGGGCGATGACCCGGATGGTGCACGGGTAAGCGCACAGCGCCCGAACCCGGCGTAGCGCGACGGGGCCGGCCCCAATTACCGCAATGCGGCGGCCGGTGAGGTCTACAAACAGCGGGAACCTGGGCGGCAGCGGCTTTTTGTTTTCAAACAGCCCGTTTTCGACGGATGCTTTTGCCTCCGGCAAAACGCCGGCAAGCAGCGCGCGGTCGCCGTTTTTATGCAGGCAGAAAAGCATATTCTCCACAACTTTTTCAACGGCCTTGGCGGCCGCTTCATCAATCAGCTGCAGGCAGGCATCGTCAAGGGTCGCGTTTTTCAGGCTGCTTCGCAGGCGCGCCCTGGCGTCGGCGGCCGCCAGTGCACCGAGCTTATTGATCTTCGGAATCAGCAGCCGAGCGGTTTGCCAGCGTTCAAACTCGCCGATGGCCTCGGCGATGATCGCCTTTACTCTGGCAATGCCGGCGTTGTCGCTATCGTCAACGAGCCGCCCGCCCAGATGGTCGATATCGTACAGCCGGATATTGGGGAGCGTGCCTACGGCAGGGTCGACATCCCTGGGCAGCGCCAGGTCAAACATGATTTTTTCACCGTCTCCCGCCTGCGCCTTCACCTGGTCGTATTGCAGCGTATGGTGCGGGCTCCGGGTAGCGCTGATAATGATTTTGGCATCGCGCAGGAGCTTGTACCGGTCTTCATAATCAGCTGCCTTGCAGCCGGCGGGGATAATGGCATCCCCAGATTTGTATTGACGCAGCGTGATCGTGACATGACAGCCCTCCGAAACGAGCCCCTTTGCCGCCAGCCGCCCCATCTCGCCGCTGCCGATGACGAGACACGGGACGCCCCGGAGATCACCGATTGCCTGCTTTAAAAAGCTGACCGCCGTCCCGGCGACGGAGCGGTCTACCGCTTGCAGCCGCACCTCGGTTTTTGCCTTCTTTGCCGCCGTGACAGCCCAGCGGAACATAGCCTGCAGCACCGCATCGGACGTTTTGCATTCCCGGGCGAAGGCAATGGCGTCTTTGACCTGGGACAAAATCTGCTCCTCGCCGAAAACCATGGATTTAAGGCCGCAGGCCAGCTCAAACAGATGGGTAACGGCCGCCTCGCCGTCACGTTCGGTGAAATAGCGCCTGTTGGTCTCTGGATCGGCCTTGAAATAGCCGCATAAAATGCGGTACGGGCTGATATCGGCGCCTTCTTCGCAGTTGAGCCACAGTTCCATCCTGTTGCAGGTGCTGATGATCACGCTGCCCAAAACACCCTGCAGTCCGGCGCAATACGTTAGCAGCCGGGCTTGCGCCGATGCTGTCAGGGCGAATTTTTCTCTGTATTCTATAGAGGCGTTGTTAAAGTCGGTGCCCGCCATCTTAATGTTCATAATAACTCCCGTTAATTGCTCGGTTTAATTAAGGTCTTTAACGACGATAACCGAGAAATACCCGGCATTGTCGTCCGCTTCATTCAGGTTGTTGTATATCCGCTGGGTGCCAAACCCGCAGTTCTCGATCATCTGCGCGCTGCCGTCAAGGCCGAGGGAAGACAGTTTTCGCCGGACCTGGGGAAAGGACTTGCCGCACTTCATCAGGACCTTGGTGCCCTTTAATGCCAGGGACTCATCCAGGGCGCCGTAGGAACCCGGTATGATATGGAGCAGTTGGGACGCTTCCACGAGACAGTCGCCCAGCTTTGCCGAAACGGCGCAGAAGGAGGGAACGCCGGGGATAATCTCCGCCGGATAACCCCTGTCACGGATGAGGCGGTGCACATAGATGTAGGTTGAGTAAATTGTCGGGTCCCCCAGCGTTATAAAGGCCACGTCGCGGCCGCTTGCCAAAAAGCCGGCGACGGTGTCCGCCGCCGCCTGGTGGGAGGCGCGGAGCTTTTCCGGGTCCCGGGTCATCGGCATATCCAGTTCCACCAGCTGTTTATCATGGAGCTCCGGCACCGATTGTGCAGCGATGTTTAAGGCCACCCGCTCGCCGTCGCCAGATTTCGGGATGACAATCACAGGGCATTGCCTGATGACTCGGGCTGCTTTCAAGGTCAAGAGCTCCGGGTCTCCCGGCCCGATGCCGACGCCATATAGAGTACCTGTCATATATTCTCCTTCGCGCTAACTAAGTTCTTGATGCTGGCTCGTGCCGTCGAGATGGTGGAGGCGGATGTGTCCACGGCCAGATGGTCCTTGTTGTGCAGGATGTTCATCAGGTGGTTGATCCGCGGCAGGCGCAGATTGTGGGCCCGCAGCAGGGCCGGTTCTGCAAAGAGCTGCGCCGGTGTCCCGCTGAAAACAACCCGGCCCTTATCCAGGACAATCACATCGTCGCAGTAGAGGGGTACAAGGTCGATCTCGTGGGTTGAGATGATCACCGTGATGCCCATGGAGTCCTTAATTTCCTGCAGCAGATGGAGTATCTCGCTGACGCCCTGGGGGTCCAATCCAGCGGTGGGCTCGTCGAGAATAATCACCGAGGGCTGCATGACCAGCACGCCCGCGATGGCCACGCGCTTTTTCTGGCCGAAGCTGAGGGCGTGGGTGGGCTTGCTTACAAGATCCCCGATACCCGTCTGCCGGACAACCCGGTCAACCCTTTCCTGAATGTCCTCCCGGGTGAGCCCCAGCTTCATCAGGCCAAAGGAAATGTCCTTCGTGACGCTGGCGGAGAAGAGTTGGTCGTCCGGGTCCTGGAACACGATGCCGATTTTCCGCCGGAGCTCTAACATCTCCTTTTTGCCGTATGTCACTTGGCACCCTTCAAAGAACATCGTGCCGCTCTTGGGCGTTAAAACGCCGTTGAGATTCAAAAACAGCGTGGATTTGCCGGCGCCGTTGCCGCCGAGCACGGCGGTTGTCTTTCCGGCGGCGATGTCAAGGCTGACGTTATCCAGGGCCGGCTCGTCGTCCTCGTAGGCGTAGCATAAATTCCGCACCTCGATGATATTCATGTAAGTAACCTTTCAAGTAAACCGATGATGATGAGAAACATGGTGGCTGCAATCGCCAGCCCCTCCAGCAGTCTGCTGGATTCCTCCTGTTCGGCAAGCAGCTCGAAGTTCCCCTCAAAGCCGCGGGACTCCAGCGCCGCCGTCACCCGGTCCACCCGACGGAAGACCCGGAGGAACACGTTTGTCACGAGGTCTCCCATGGAGTGCAGGCTGCGCATAAAACCGTCATATCCCAGCCTTGAGGCCTGGGCCGTATGGATTTTGCCGGCCTCCTCCCACACTACGAAAATAAACCGGTAACACAGCTCCATCAGCTCCACGAAAAGACCGGGCGTTTTCCGGCGCAGCAGCGACAAAAGCGAGTTCATCGGCGTGTTCAATGAAAAAAAGTAGAGACAGGTGACCGCGCCAAAGGCTCTGAGAAAGATGATGACGCCGGTTTTCAGCGAATCGGCGCTGACGCCGTACCGGGCGCCCAGCAGAGGGATGGATACAAGCGCCTGGGTTGGCTGGGAAATCCGGCCGACAATGATCGTGATGGTGCCGGTGACAAGAAACGCAAATGGTATCATGAGCAGCCGGATATAACACCGAAGCCTGCAGCCGCCTAATATCAGGGTGGCTGCAGACATAACGGCAATGGTCAGTGTGCTGACGAGTACAGAACTGAAGGACAGGCAGACGGCCATTGAGGCCAGGGTGAACAACAGCTTTGTACCGGCATTGACACGGGCGAGTTTGGATTGATATGCGTATTTATCGATGCCGCTCAAGTCGTTTCGCCTGCTTTGTGCTTTGCCGAGAGTCGGCCAAAGCCGAAGCCGATGACGCCCGCGCCGATAGCGGCCTGGAGCGCAAAGAGCAGCGATTCAATCTCGCCGCTGGGCGGCTCAAAGGGGGAAGCGGCCCAAGGCTCGTAGTCACTGTTGATTTCCGTAATCAAACCCTCAGCCTCGCCGTCGGCGCCGCCGAATTCAGCACCTCTGGCGATGTATAGCGGGACAATGGTAATTACGACGACCAGAATAAAAAGCAGCAGGTTTTTTTGCCATAATTTCATGTTACATACCCTCCGTCAAACCGCCTTGAGCAGCTCAAGCTCGCTGCGGCTGTATTTTTTGATACCCTGGTAGACGATGACCGTCAGAAGGCCTTCGGATATGGCCAGGGGGAGCTGCGTCACGGCGAACACGCCGAGGAATTTGACCGCCGACGCCATCACGCCGCCGACCGTATCAGGGAAGGCCGCGGCCAGCTGAAAGGAGGTCACCACATATGTAAACAGGTCGCCGATAAACGCGGCAAAGAAGACAGCGACGGCAGCCGGGGCCTTCAGCTTCTTGAAGAGCTGGTAAATCCCAAAGGCGGCGAAGGGACCGGCGATTCCCATGGAAAACGTGTTGGCGCCCAGGGTGGTCAGCCCGCCGTGGGCCAGCAGTATTGCCTGGAACAGCAGGACGATCACGCCCAGGACCGAGGTGGCAGCCGGGCCGAACATAACGGCGCCCAGCCCGACGCCGGTGGGGTGGGAGCAGCTGCCCGTGACGGACGGCAGCTTCAAGGCCGAAAGCACAAAGGCAAAGGCACCGCACATGGCCAGCAGCAGAAGCATTCTTGAATTGCCAGCGATCTTCCTTTTAATGGAGAAGAAGCCGGCCACAACAAAGGGGATACACAG
>JAJUHI010000032.1 GCA_029267955.1 Sporobacter termitidis
GCGTTTTCCCAGTCCGCCGGCCGGTCGAGGATGTAAAAAGCTATCCCTATGTTCGTCGCGTCAAAAAACTGCCGTATAAGAGCCGTATTGATGTCCATCCTGGCACCCTTTCTGATCAGCGAAATACTTTTTATACTAATATTTTCGGTGTTTTTTTCGCTTGAATTATATGCCCGCGGCAACGAAAGCCATGAAATTTCTGGCCGCCTCAAAAAACAAACCGGGGCAAGCAGCCCCGGTTTAATAACGCTCAAAATAAGATATCAGCTTTCTGATGCGTTCAACGCCCGCCGCGCCCGGACCTCCGCGGCAATCCAGACGGCGACAGGCAGAACCACCTGGAACGGGAATGCGTAATAGCTGTATACATTAAACGCAAAATCAGACATTTCCATAATGTTTTTATAAATAAAGCACGTTGTAATCATCAGCAGCAGCCCCACCGGCGCCACAATCTGTCGGTAGCCCCCAAGCCCCAGCAGGTTGTCGATGCCCATGCAGGCCGACATGAGGCAGATGCTGATTTTGACAAAGCCAGAAAAAAGAAAGACAACCGACACGGTCACCTCGATGCGCTGCAGGAAGTTCCCTATATTGATGATGGTGACGGCCACATACGGCGGAAAATAGACGTTTTCCGTCAGATCGGCCCCCAGAACCAGCAGGTTCCGGACAGAGACCATCAGGATGACAATCAGCCCGATGAGAACCCCCATAAAGAAAATATAATGCGGATTGTTCCGCTCCCTGTCCATGCGCAGCACCGTCATGAACAGAACCGTTTCCGCCATCGGAAAGGAAAAAACATTAAACGTGCTCCTCATGATCGCCCCAAAGCCGCTATAAGCCACCGGGCGCATGTTGTCGATGTCGGCATCCTCCATCGACAAAGCGATAACGACGGCGATAATAACAACCAGAAAAATAAACATCAGCTGCGACCATCTGCCCAGGACCTCTATGCCTTCCTTAACGGCCCAGATACAGACAAGCCCCATCATCATAATTGGCACAAAGATCGGCGTTTCAGGAAAGGACACGATATTGATAAATTCCTGAAAGTTGCGCATCACCATGGCTCCCAGCGAAAAGGCGTACCAGATGTATAAAAGGGAAAGCACCCTGCCGGCCACCGGCCCGAAAAGGGTGTTGAGTATCTGGTACAGATTCTGTTCAGGGAAAAGCGCCAGGATACGGGCATAAATCGCCAAAAAGGGGGCAACGGCTGCTCCGGCAATAATGATGACGAGCCAGACGTCCTGTCCGGCCCGGAACCCGACGCCCAGTATCAATGTGCTGCCCATTAGAAACATGGTCATGACGGCGCCGGCCTGTCTGTTTGGAATAACTTCTTTATTCATATCAGTACGTCCCCGTCAACCGGTACTGCCGACGATGGAAGCAACAAGGTCCCCTATCGGCGTGAGCGGGCTCGGCAGCTGCACGCCCAGCTCGGTGAGGACGGTAAACACATAGGCGGTGATGAATATGACCCCGTAAACGGCAAGCACCTTCCATTTTTTATTCTGGACAAGCGGAACCACGTCGGTGAATACGAAAAAAGCGTACACCAATGTGCAAAACAGAAACATTTTCAGTCACCGACCTTGATGGGTTCGGATAAGATCGAGCTGTTTTTTATATTGATTTCACACGCAACGCTGACACCCACATTCTGAAACATCTCCTGCCAGCGGGGCTCAATCGCTCTCCACACCTCCGGCATATTCATCTTAACGGATCTCCCGAAACCGAAAATGTCGCTTTTATATTCCTGCTGCGCTTTCGCCACAAGATTGACGATTTGTTCTTCAAGCTGCGCCTCGAAGGCCGCTTTCAGTGCGGCGAGGGCGTCTTTCTCAATATAATCGCCCTGGCCGCCGATTTCGTCCAGCGTAACGTCCGTCTTTGTACGGATTTGTATCGTGATGTTTTCCCCGTCGTAATACGGCTTCATTTTTGTCTTATTATCCAGGATTTCCAAAGAAATATTCGTCGCGCCGTCATCGCTGTGCATGGTATTGACCAGGACGCCGCCCTCGATCCTGTCTTTGATAAAAAGCAGGATTCTCGTCTCCTCCCCGGTGAGAAAGCCTATAAGCTTATCCCCCTTGAACACGGCGCTGCCGGAGATCTCGGCAAAGGACTGGCTGTTTTCGCGCCGGACGGATATGGTGGGCAGCGTCGGCGATATGCCCGAAGCGGCCAGCTCCTGCAGAAATTTGTATTCCGGCATTTCATAGGCATACCCAAGGTCGCGCTGGGAGGTGAGCATGTCGCTCAGCTCATAAGACAGGATGTTTGTCGTGACAACCTGCTGCTCAAATACTTCTTTCGCCGTTTTTTCCCTGGATATCAGAAAGTTCGTTGTAAACCGCGTCTCGGCATCCCGGTTAATCAGGTCAATAATCCGTATGATGCCTTCTTCGGCAATCTCCTTGCTGACCACAAGGATTTTCGCATGGCTGAAATACAGTTTTTTGCCCGTCGTTTTGATCGTTTTCCTGACTGCCTCAAGCATCGTTTTTCCTTCGGAGGAGATCAGCTGCGTCTGGACATTGCCCTCGTTCCCGGTTTTGATTTCAACAATCTCAAAGGTGACCAAAAGCTGGTCCTTCTCCTTGTCAACAGCGATGCCCGAGACAATGGCCATCTCTTCGGCCTCTCTGTAATTCCAGCAGCCCGACAGCAGCGATATAACGAGCAGGACGCACAGTATCCGCCCCCGCTTCAACGCTTTTTTCATGAGTCTGATTCCCTGCCGGTCGTATTTTGCCTGATCTGATTTTTAAACGCCATCTGCTTCGGCCGGTATTTCATATACCACCAGGGCGCCCGGATAACCGTATCCTTTAAATCCACCGAATAGATAGCGCCGAAATTGGTCATGTAGGACACGCCGAAGGAGCGCATGCTGAACAGGTGGATAGTCGCGCCGATAACGCCGAAAATATAGCCGTAAAGGCCCATGAACGACGACAGCAGCAGCAGCAGGAGCCGGATAATGGTGGTGGCGCCCTTCAGCTTTATGGTGATCAGTCCTGTGATGCCGGTGGCCGCGACAATAACAATCATCGGCGCGCTGAACAGGCGCGCGTCGATGGCCGCCTGACCTAAAATCAGGGTGCCCACAATGCTGACCGCCTGCCCCATGGGCGACGGCATGCGTATGCCGGCCTCCCGAATAACTTCCAGGATGAAAAGGAGTATCAGCGCCTCAATAATCGTCGGGAACGGCACGTTCTGCCGCGCCGCCGTAATGCTCAGCAGCAGCTGCGTGGGGATCATCTCATGGTGGTAGGTGACCAGCGCCACATAAATCGCCGGAATGCTGGAGGTGAAAAATTCGCTCAAACAGCGGAGCAGCCGGTTGACGGAGGCAAACCAGTAATTGTTGTAATAGTCGTCGGGAGACTGAAAGTACTCCATAAAAACGTACGGCAGCGTCAATACCGACGGCGAACCGTCAACGACGACGGCGATGCGCCCCTCCAGCAGCTTGGCCGCCACCACGTCGGGCCGTTCGGTATTGCCGATGGTCTTGAAGGGTGACAGCGGACTGTCCTTGATGCGCTCTTCAATGTAGTTGGCGGCGATAATACCGTCGACATTGATCTTGTCCAGCCGGCTTTCAAGCTCCTTGAGGATGCCGTCGCTGGCCAGCGTGTCGATATAGCAGATACATATCCTTGTCTTCGAGCGCACGCCCAGCTCCCTGAACTTGAATTTCAGGTCCTGTGTTTTAAGCCGCTGCCGAATCAGCAGCAGGCTCGTCATGAGGGATTCGTTAAAGCCCGCCTTCGGGCCGCGCATCACACGTTCAAGCTCCGGCTCCTCCAGCGCCCTTTCCCGCATCTCACGGCAGCAGATGAGCAGCGCCTCGTCGCAGCCGTCTAACAGCAGCACCGCGTCGCCGCTAAACAGCGTCGCAAACAGCAGGTTGATGTCGGCCGAGCGCGTGATCTCGTGGGAGCTGATCACCTTGTCGCAAAGAAAGTCCAGCAGGTCGCCGTCCGCCCTCTCGGGCCGCATGTCCGCCGTCATCAGCGGGCGGAGGATGCTGCCGTTGGCCATATCGCCGTTTATCATGCCGGCGATATAAACCAGGCAGCAGCGAAAACTCCGTTGCCGGATGTTTTTAATATCTCGGAAAATAACCGTCTCATCATTGTTCAAAACGGTTTTGAGCATACTGATGTTGCTGTCCAAAGACATCGTCAGCCTCAGGTCGCCGGAGGCTCCGGTCCTCTGCGCGTTTTCTTGCTTTTTCCGGAACATCGCTCAATCCTTACCTTTTACTTGGGGTGCTCTTAGTCTGCAACTTAAATCGAAGGCTATTCCTAGTCTTACAGATACTTGCATAATAATACCGGTTCGGTTATAGTAAAAGTTATATAATTTTAACAACACCCCATTAAAGCTGGTGAACCGTATGATTGATCTGACATTCAGCGACAGCACGGCCGCCTCCCTCAAAACAGCCAAGGCCGTCCTGCGGCAGTCGCGGCCGGACGGCACAAGCCCCCTGCTGGAGGGCAGCCCGGAGGACGTGCTGTCCTTCCCCATGGACCTGGATATCGGCGACCTGTCGGATATCGACGCCGGCATGGACAGCCGCCAGGCGCTCTACGACAGGCTGTTTCGTCACTTCCCCGGCGTGGCGGCGGAGATCATGAAAATCAACAGGCGCGCCATGGCGCGCCTGAGGGAAGCGCTCCCGACGCCCGTGCGCATCCGTATCTGGGCGGGCGCGTCCGACCCGTCGGAGCACTGCGGCCTGTACTATATCTGCCATCTGTTCGCCGATTCGCCGGCGGACCTCTCGGTGGTCCGGATTCCGGCGGAGTTTGAAAAGCCGCCGAAGATTATCCTCTACCGCAGCACCGGAGAAGTTGCCGTCGACGATTTTGAGGCCCTGGCATCGTACGACACCCCCTTAAGTCCGCAGCGGCGGGACCTGTACGCGCAGCTGTGGCGGGAGCTTAAGGCCGAAAACGCGCCGCTGCGGGCCGTCGTCAACGGCCGCGTTATCGGCGTGCCGGAGGATTTTTACGACTTTGCGCTCCGCGCCTGCCTCCCGGAGGGCGAGTTCCGGGCGGCCACGCTCTTGGGCAACGCTCTATCCAGGATACCGGGCGTGGGCGACAGCTGGCTGTACAGCCGCCTGAGGCTGATGATTGACGCCGGAGAACTGGTCGAGGTGGCGCCCCCCGACGGCGATTATCCCTATTCCGGCATCCTGCGGAAGAGCTGACAAGCTGGGGACCTGCATGCAGCTTTATAAATAACTTTAAGAAAAAGCCGTATACGTAACTCCCATCCTTTTCGCCGGAGGCGAAAAGCTTTTTTGTCGGCGGAGTGCGCGGGCGTGCGACAGAGACAAAAAAGGTTAAATTTCAACGGGTGGCGGAATTCACTTCTGCCACCCGTTACCTCTAGAGCCGCCGCAGCGGCGATATCTTTCTTGTCGAAAAAGCCCAGCGAAGCGGGTTTTTCGACAGTCTGAGAACTGTTCATCTGGACAAGATGAACAGTTCTTTTGCATAAAATTGTATACACGGGCCGTGACGCATCATGGTAAACTATGGCTAATAAATAAACACATCGAAAGGAGCTTACCCATGCAGCTTGACCTGAAGAAGATACCCTTCACAGGGCGCTTGTCTCGGCATATGCTCTACGAGGAAACGGACAACCACGGCGCCGGCTGGGCAAAAGGCCTGTACCTGGCTCTGGCAGCAGACGGCGGCGGCAGCTTCATCGGCGGCCCCATGGCGGGTCCCAAGGGCTTTGCCCTGGTGACGCCTGTCAGCGGCGGCGAACCCCTGGCCTATACATACGCAGCCTCCCCCGCGTCGGTAGACCTGAAAACGGACAAGGGCGCCGTCCGTTTTGTGCTGGACGGCGATAAGGTCCTCCGCGCGGCGGGCAGCGGCGTCGGCCTCCGGCTGGACGGTCGCCTGGGCTTCGGCAGCACCGCCATCATAACGGCGCGGGGGGTTGAGGTCACCATGGCTGGCGGCATCTACCTGATCGCCGCGCGGAAAGGCAGCCTGGCGTTAGACTGTCATTGGGAACTAAAGGCCCTGCGCAGCACCGACCCCATTATCACCGTCGAACCGGACGAAACGGGCCAGTTTGAGCTCGCCATTTACGACACGGACGAGGCCTACGAGCTGCCGCCGCTGTCGGAAAGCCTGGATGATTGCGCGGAAGCGTCCGAAGCGGACTTCAAGGCCTTTGCCCGCAGCTTTGTAAAGGAGACGGATGCCGGCGGCGGACAGCCGCTCCTGTCGGCGTATCGGGAGTTTTTTGACGTCTGCGTCTACGCCTTGTGGGCCGGCTTCCAGAGCTTTAAGGGGAAGGAACTGGCGCCCGCCAACAAAATGTCCGATTTGAACGTCTATTCCATGGAGCAGGCGGTGACGGCCCTCCCAATACCGGATGCCGACTGGGCGGTTGACATTTTGCTTGACACGCTCTCCTTCGCCACGCCCCAGGGCATGGTGCCCGCCTGGTTTGCCCAGCGGCAGAATTTAAACGAAGCCGTCCCGCCGGTGTACGCATACACCGTCAGCCGCCTGATCGACGGCGGCGGCCTGGACGCTGTTTCCGCTGAAAAGCTCTCCGCCCTGTACGAGGCGATGTTCAAAACCGTCAACTGGTGGCTGACAAAGCGCACCGGCGACAAGCCGCTGGTCTATTACGCCTACCGCCACGAATGCGGCTGGCCCCGGGAGAAAATCTTCGGCGCGGGTACGCCGTCGGTATCCCCCGACCTTGCCGCCTATATGGTTCTGGCCGCCGACGCGCTGTCCAAAATCGCATCAAAGCTGGGCAAAGACGGCGCGGCGGCCTCCTGGGGCCAAATCTCCAGGGAACAGCTTAATATCCTGACAGACGCGCTGTGGGACGGGGACGGCTTTAACTGCCTCAACCCGCTGACCGGGCAAAAGGCCCGGGCCGAAGGGATGCTGAGCCTGATCCCGCTCTTACTCGGCAGGCGCCTGCCGGATCAAATGATCGACGCGCTGGCCCTGCAGGCCGCCGGCATCGCCTGGTCTGAGGCCCCCGTCATCCCGGCGACCCTGATTATCCTGGGCCTTGTGGCCTCCGGCAAGACGGACGAAGCCAAGGCCGCGGCTAAAGCGCTGATCGGCTCCTGCGCCGGCAGCGGGACCGGCGATACGCGCGGCAAGACGGCCGCGCCCGCCGGCGCTTTCTTCTCCCCCGCTCCCTGCGCCGGCTTACTGACCCTCGGCGGACTTATATAAGGAGGTGACCAACATGTTCGGAACCTGTGAAAAGTTCAACCTTCAGCGGGCCACCTTTGCCCGGAGCGCCTGCGCCTTTTACATCTTTGAGGATTACTATGACCATCTGCTGCGCCTGTCCAACTACAAGCCGTCGGCCATGGTCATGTCCAGCCCCTTCCTGTTCCGGCTCAAGCTGCTGTCGGAGGGGGTTGAGGTACCGTACACCTACTTCTCCGACGCCGGCAGCTTAAAAATGACCAGCGACAAAGGCTTTGCCCAGTTTGCCCTGTCCGACCAGGACCAAATGCGCATCCGCGGCAAGGGCGTTACCCTGCGCATCGAGCTGTGCCCCGCCATCCCCGAAATGGGCGCCAGCGCCTGCCACGGCGTCCGCCCCCTGAAAAACGGCGCGTGGGAGGCGGTCTTCGGCACCTACGGCAAATTCCTCTTCAAGCCCTTGAAAGGCGCCGTATCCGCCGACTGCCCCTGGGATGAGGACAAGGGCGGTTATGCCCGGGTGGTTTTTGACCTGATTACGGATGACAGCGGCGAGTTTGAGACCGCCGTCCATGACAACATGGTCGAATTTGATGTGGACGGCGCGGTTTATCCGCCCTTTGACGCCCTCGTGAAGGCCAGCCTTGACAGTTATGAAGCCTTCAAGAAAAATTACGCCGCACCGGCCAAGGGCTACGAGGAGCTGTTTGACTACGCCGTCTATCAAGTCTGGAGCCACCGGGCCAAAGCCGACGGCGGGTACAAGGAGCCGGGCATCCTGTTCCAATGCTCCATCGCGGGCGTCTTTTCCTGGCAGCAGAGCTACCACGGCATGACCATGCTGGGCAACCCCCGGGAGGGCTGGCGGCAGATCTGCACCCTGTTTTTGTACCAGGATGAACGCACCGGCCGGCTGCCCAGCTTCATCTCCTATGTGGGCGGGGCCAATCCCGGCATCCAGCCGCCCTTCCAGGGCTTTGCGCTGGACGCGCTGCTGCGGCTTAAGGGCGACGATTTCCTGACGCCGGAGGAGTGCGCGCGCATGTACCCGAAGTTCGTCAAATGGGCCGAATACTGGCTGACAAGGCGCAGCGCCGGCCGGGAAGACCCGGACAATCCGGGCCATTTTGACGATGTGACCGCCATCAACAACCCCAATGATTCCGGTTGGGATGACGCCACGAATTTCAAAGACGGCTTCCCGGCCCAGAACCCGGACATCATGGCCTTTATGGTCATCCTCATGGAGACAATCGCCCGCTTGGCCCGGGGCTGCGGCAGGACAGACGAGGCCGACAGCTGGAAGGCGCGGGCCGACAAGCTTTTGCGCACGGTGGTCACCGAATTCTGGGACGGCGAGAAGTTTGTCACAAAGGTAAACGGCAAGCCCGTGGACAGCATGAGCGTGATCTGCTACCAGCCCATCCTGCTGGGCGACCGGCTGCCGAAGCATATCGTCGACAAGGTCGCCGAAACCCTCACCAAGGAGGGCCATTTCCTCACGGAGATCGGCCTTGCCACCGAAAGCCTGAGAAGCCCCCTGTGCGATTACAGCGCCAACACCTTTATCGCCGGCCGCGTTGTGGCCCCGCCCCACATGTGCCTGACCACGGGCCTCTA
The DNA here is from genome assembly GCA_029267955.1 of Sporobacter termitidis. Classification (GTDB taxonomy): domain Bacteria; phylum Bacillota; class Clostridia; order Oscillospirales; family Oscillospiraceae; genus Sporobacter; species Sporobacter termitidis_A. The sequence continues at coordinate 8,874 of JAJUHI010000032.1, forward strand.
CTTTGCCGGCAAAAAGAAAGAGGCGGCGAAAATCGCCCGCCGCTGGTGCGACAACGTCAAGGAAAAGGGCGTCATTCTGGGCTTTGCGCCCTACGACCATTACAAGCTCACCGGGGAAAAGGCCAACATCACCCACGGCCCCGTGGCCTCCGACGGCTGGAGCTGGTCCAGCTGGGCCGCCGCCTGCACGCTGATGATGATAACGGTGATCATCCCCGGCGCGGAGCAAGTATAAACTGTTCATAAAACCCTTCGGGCCGCCCTCACCGGGCGGCCCGAAGTCTATACTAAACTATTTATCAGATATCCTTGCACACCCGGTACGCCTGGTTGACGGTGTCGCCGATAAGCCCCACCTTTTTCGCGTCGCCGATGATATAGGTTTCCGGCACGATCTGCGACAGCCTCTCCAGCGTCTGGCTGTCGGGCTTGAGGCCGAAGGCCATGACGATATCGTCGGCCTCTATAAGCGTCTCTTTTCCGTCGCTGTCCGCCGCGACCACGCCCTTGTCGGTAAACCGGCGCACCGTATGCCGGTCCAGGATGTTGATGTTATTCTCCTCCAGCTTCTTACGGAGCAGCGGCTTCATAAAGAAGACCAGCTCCGCGTACAGCGCGTCCTTCGGCCGCATGTCCACAAGGGTCACGTCCCTGCCCTCCAGGGCCAGGCCCAGGGCGCATTCGGTGCCGCTGAGCCCCGCGCCGCAGACGACAACACGCTTGCCCAGCGTCACCGCACCCCGGTCCACCGCCGCGACGCCGTGGACGTTCGGCAGGTCGACGCCCTCCAGAGCCGGGACGATGGGCTCGGCTCCGACGGCGAGGATCAGCGCGTCCGGCGCCTCCTCCCGGATGACGTTCTCGTCTACGGTGACGCCCAGCTTCACTTCCGCGCCGCATTCCATCGTCTTGCGGACGGCATACTCGTAATACCGGCGGAAGCCGTCCTTGTACACCAGGGCCGACGCCTCCGGCAGGCGACCGCCCAGCTTCTGCTGCTTTTCATACAATACAACGGCGTGGCCCCGCTCCGTGAGAACCCGGGCCGCCTCCATGCCGCCCGGACCGCCGCCGACGATCATGACCTTTTTCTTGCGCGGCGCAGGCGGCAGCGTCTTCGGCCAGCGGTACTCCCAGCCAAAGCGCGGGTTGACGGCGCAGCCGTCCAGATGGGCCTCCGCCTCCACGTGCCGCAAGCAGTACAGGCAGCGCATGCAGGGGCGTATCTCCTTTTCCTGACCCCGGAATCCCTTTGTGACAAATTCCGGGTCGGCCATCAGCGCCTTTGCCATGGCCACGATATCGGCCTTGCCGGAGGCGATGATCTCCTCGGCCTCCTCCAGGGTGGAGATGCCCCCCACAACGGAGACCGGGATATCCAGCGCCTTCTTCATCTCGGCGGCCACCGGCACGTTCAGGCAGGGGTCGGTATAATACCCCGGCATGTTGTAGGAAAAGGCCTCGCCCATAAACAGCGTGCCGGTGGAGACGACAATCATGTCCACGTACTTCTGCGCCTGCTTCAAAAATTCGATGCGCTCCTCCAGGGGCGTCCCGCCCGGGATGCGCTCGTCGCCCACAACGCGCATCTCGATGGGGATTTTCCCTTTCGTCACGGAGTAGACAGCCTCCAGCACCTCCAGCGGATACCGCCAGCGGTTCTGGGGCGAGCCGCCGTAGGCGTCTGTCCGCTGGTTGAAGGCGGTGGACAGGAAGGAGGAGAGCAGGTTCCCGTGGGCCATATGGACCATCACCATATCAAACCCGGTGCGCATGCAGCGTTTAACCGCGTCGATCCAGTGGTCAATGACCTCCAGCATCTCCCGGCGGTTAATCTCCTTAAACTTCTTCGGGTCGTGTATGCCTTTGACAACCGAGGGCACAAAGGCCTTTTTGCCGCCCAGAGACCGCTCCGCCGCCCACTGGCCGGCGTGGGTCAGCTCCGCGGAGATCTTGCAGTCGTGCTGGTGCGCTTCCCGGGTAAGGAGGAACAGCCCGGCGGCGTCATCGTCGCTGGTAACGGACAGGCAGCCGTAAAAATCGCGGCCCCGGTCAAAATCGATAGGCGTTGAGCCGATGGTCACAAGACCGGCGCCGGAGCCCGCCTGGGTGCCGACGAATTCCAACAGCTCATTGGTGACGCGGCCCGTCACGTAGTCGGCGTGATTTGACACGATGGGCGAGTACTGGATGCGGTTTTTCAGCGTGATGCTCCCGACCTGAATCGGCTGGTAAACATGCGGATATTTGTAAAGCGCCATAAAATCTCGTCACCTTCCCATATGTAATTCGCGTAAGAGACGCATGTCTTCATTATAAAGCCGCCGGGAGCAAATGTGTACATAATTCTCTCCAAAGCTTCCCTTGTCTTCTGTACATTTTCGACAGGCTATTCCTATTAAACCGGTGTATTTTATGTGTTTTTTGATGGTCATTATGTCGTATTTTTGTGCGTCGAATTCGGCACATCTTTGTTTGCTTATGTAAACTTACCTCCTTGCCTTTTTGGCCTAATTATTGTACTATGAACGGGCGGAAATTAATTCTGCATACAGAAAAATGGAGGTTAATTAGGATGTTAAAAGGATTTGTCAAGAAAGCCGCGCCACTGGTTGCCCTTCTCCTGGCGTTTTCGCTGATCGCTGCGGCCTGTGCGGAGAAACCGGCGGAGACGAACCCGTCCGCGCCGGCAGAGACGGCGGGAGCGCCTGCGGATAACGGCGGAACTGCCGCCAAATCGTATCTCATCGGCGTGAACACCTGGGGTTCGGGCGTGCCGATCCTGGACATGTTCGGCGACAATGCCGAGTACACCCTGAAGGTCTTAGGCTGCAAGACCACAAGAGCCAGCGACGACTTCACCGCTGAAAAAGAGCTGTCCAACGTCCAGAACTTCTGTTCGGCCGGCGTCGACGGCATCGCCCTGCAGGCCGCCGCCGTCACCACGCTGCCGGCAATGGCCCAGGTCTGCCAGGACGCGAAGGTGCCCTTTGTCCTGTTCACCTTTATCGGCGACGACAAAGACCGGGACGCCCTTGCCGAAAGCAACCCCTATTATGTGGGCGCCATTGACGCCGACATGGTCACCGACGGCATGAAGGTTGCCGAGATGGCCATTGCCGACGGCTGCAAAACGGCGGTCATCATCGGCGGCAACATCGGCGACAACAACATGGACCAGCGGTCCGAAGGCTTCCGGAAGCAGTTTGAGGCCATGGGCGGCAAAGTCCTAGATGAAGCCCGCTGCACCGACGCTTCCGAGTGCGCGTCGAAGGCTTCGGATATGCTCTCGGCTTACAAGGATGCCGACTGCATCTACGCCATGGTGGGCGACTACATCCCCGGCTCCCTGTCCGCTATTGAAAACCTCGGCCTCGAGGGCAGCATCAAGGTTTACATGTCCTGCGTCGACAAAGCGTCGGCAGAGTACATCAAAGAGGGCAAGATCGCCGGCGGCAACGACGGTATCGTGCTGGCTTCCTACATTGGGCCCACGCTGCTGATCAACTACCTGGACGGCCATCCGATTCTCGACGAGAACGGCAAGGCTCCCCGTCTCCAGACGGTCCCCTTCGCGGTCACAAAGGACAATGTGGACGACTACATGTCCGTTTTCACCGCCGACAACGCGCATCCTCTGACCGAAGAGGTTTTAAAGAGCCTTTGCTACAGATACAATCCCGACGTCACCTACCAGACCTATGTGGATCTCATCCAGAACGGCCTGAGCCTCGACGCCATTCTGGCGGCCAACGGCAAGTAAGCGTCCGACACGGATTTTACAAAGCAAAAGTCATATGAACATCACCGGAACAGCCCGCCCTACGGCGGGCTGTTCCGGAAAGGCTAATAATGAGGTATTCTGCTATGCCACCAGAACACATTAAATCAGCTTCCGCAACGGAGAAGCACCACAACCCCTACATATTCGCCGGGCTGCTGATTGCGGGCATCGCAGTGGTCTGCGTCCTGTTCAACATTCTGACGGGCGGGCGGTTTTTGGAAGGGACAAATCTGGCGGTTATCGTATCGCACACGGTTTACCCCACCTTTATCGCCTGGGGGCTCTGCTTTCTGTTTGCCTGCGGCTATACGGACCTGTCCGTGGGCGGCATTCTCGTCCTCGGCTCCTTTGCCTCGTGCATCCTCGGCAACTGGCTCGGGTACCCGGGCGTCGTCCTGGGCGGCCTTGTCGCCGGCACGCTGCTGATCTTTCTGAACTTCAACGTCTTCGCCTTTACCAAAATACCATCCTGGATCGCCGGTATCAGCCTGGCGATGATTTATGAGGCCGTGGCGGTCTTCCTGAAGGTCGGCGAAAAAACGGAGCCCCTGGTCAACGCCGAGCTCAACAGGGAGTACAGGCTCCTAGGGCAGCTGCCCTGGAGCGTCGTCCTGCTTGCCGTCGGTCTTGTGGCCGCCTACTTTATTTACAACAAGACGACGGTGGGCCTTAATATCCGGGCCCTGGGCGGCAACCGGGAAGTGGCCAAGGCGCTGGGCATCAACATCGTCAAAACCCTCCTGTGGGTCGGACTGATCTGCGGTATCTTCATCGGGATTGCCTCCTTTATACAGCAGAGCTACGCCGGACGGACGACGGTCAAGACCGGCCTCACCAGCATGTTTGTGGTCTTTCAGCCGCTGGCCATCGTGCTTTTGGCCCAGATCCTCCAAAAGCGGATCAACATTATCGTGGCGGTCCCCATATGCGCGTTTATCATCTATGCCATATTTAATCTGCTGACGATCCTGCGCGTCCCCTCCGGCACGATCCAGGAGGCCGTGCTGGGCGCCTTTTTGATCGTCTTCGGCATTTTTGGGCAGCGGAACGTGAAGGGGGTCGTGAAATGAACAACAATGAAATTCTGCTTGAAGTTTCCGGCCTCAACAAGTATTTCGGGCCGACCCACGCCAATAAAAACATCGATTTTTGCCTCAGGCGCGGCGAGATCCGCGGTTTGATCGGCGAAAACGGCTCGGGCAAATCCACGCTGATCTCGCAGATCGCGGGGCTTTTCCCCAGAGATTCCGGCACCATGCAGCTTAATGGCAGGGATTACTCCCCCCACAGCGCCTTGGACGCCAATAAGAACCGCATCTCCATGGTCATGCAGGAGCTGGGCGTCATCGGTAGCCTGCCCGCCGGGGTCAACATCTTCCTCGGCCGGACCGGCCAGTTCACGAAAAACGGCATTGTCAGCCTCAAACGCATGAACAAGGCCGCGTCCGAGCTGTTTGAAAAGTGGGGGCTGCCCAAGGTCCCCCTGGCCAAGCTCACGGACGGCATGATGATTGAAACCCGGAAAATGGTCGAGCTGGCGCGGGCGCTATCCGTGGACCCGGAGATCCTGCTGCTGGACGAAATCACCCAGTCGCTGTCCATGAACAACCGGCAGATGCTGTACGGCCTGATTAACAGGCTCAAGGAGATGGGCCGGTCCGTCATCGTGATCACCCACGACGTGGAGGAGCTGATCGCCATCACCGACACCATCACCGTCCTGCGGGACGGCGCGGTGGTGGGCAACGTGGTCTCCGCCGAAACAACGCCGGACGACATCAAGAGGATGATGGTGGGCCGCGAGATCAGCGGCGAATACTATCGGGCCGACATGAAGCCGGACTACGGGGAGAAAGTCGTTTTAAGCGTTCAAAACCTAACGGTGGCGGGCGAAATCACCGACGTCTCCTTTGACGTCCACGAGGGTGAAATCCTCGGCTTCTGCGGCCTGAGCGACTCGGGCATCCATTCCGTGGGCAAGGCCGTCTACGGCCTGTCCAAGCTGTCCGGCGGCTCGGTGCATCTCAATACGGCCGGCGTGACGATTAAAAGCCCGATGCAGGCGCTGCGCAGCAACATGGCCTACGTCCCCAAGGACAGGGACAACGAGGCCCTGATGATTCACGCCAGCATCCTAGAAAACTTCTGCCTGCCGTCCCTGACCGAGCTGCAGGGCCCCGTCGGGTACCTGTCGCCGCGAAAGCTCAGGAAGCTGGCCGCGGATATGACGAAAAAGCTCTCGGTCAAATGTACGGACATTTATCAGCCGATGGACGCCCTGTCCGGCGGCAACAAGCAGAAGGTGAATTTGGGGCGCTGGCTGTGCAAGGACATCAAGCTGCTGGTGCTGGACTGCCCCACCCGGGGCGTCGATGTGGGCGTTAAGGCCTATATTTACGCGCTGATGAAGGAAGCGAAGAAAAACGGCATCGCCACCATCCTCATCTCCGACGAATTAACGGAGGTGCTGGGCATGGCCGACCGGCTGCTTGTCATGAAAGGCGGCCGGATAACCCGCGAGATACGGCGGGATGAGGACTTTACGGAGCAGTCCGTGATAGGAGTGATGATCTGATGAAAAAACCAAACATCCGCCTGCAGGAAGTTGTTCCGTTCATCGCGTTCGTCGTCATTTTCGCGTTTTTCGCCATCGCCAGCAAGGGCCGCATGCTGTCGGCCTTCAACCTGAAAAATCTGATCAACCAGACCGTGATGACCATTGTCGTGGGCTGCGGCGCCATCTTTGTCGTGGCGCAGGGCAGCATTGACCTCTCCGTCGGCGTCAACCTGGCGCTGTCCGGCGTTATTGCCACATGGGTCACCCAGGCGACCGGAGCGCCCATCCTCTTAATCCCGACGGCGCTTTTGGTGGGGCTCATCGTGGGCCTTTTCAACGGCGTGGTTGTCAGCCGTTTCAAGGTCCCCTCCTTCATGCTAACGATTGCCATGCTCATCGGCGTTCGCGGCATCGTCAACTACATCCAGACCGTCATCGGCACGCAGCAGATCCCCAGCTCCCTGCGCGTATTCAACGAGCCTTATCTACGCTTCCCGCTGTTTATTGTCATCGTTGTCATCATGGCCTATGTCTTCGAGCGGACAAAGGTGGGCCGGTACAGCCGGGCCATCGGCGAAAACGAGACGACGGCGAAATTCGTCGGCGTCCCTGTCACGCGGATGAAGATTATCGCCTTTGCGATCTCCGGCCTGATGGCCGGCGTCGGCGCCGTCTTTTCGCTGACATCCATCGGGGGCACAACCCAGCAGATGGGCGTCTTCTTTGAAATGCAGGTGGCCATGGCCATCTTCTTAGGCGGCGTACTCGTGACGGGCGGCACCTCGGCAAAGATTTACAAGGTTCTGCTGGGGTCGTTCTCCATCACGATCATCGTCAACGGGCTGGCGCTCATCGGCCTGTCGGAAACCCAGTATTCCCAATCCGTAGAGGGCATCCTGCTGCTGCTGATCCTGTTTATGACGATCCTGGCCAGCAACCGCCGGCATAA
>JAJUHI010000033.1 GCA_029267955.1 Sporobacter termitidis
CAAAGCCGCCACCAGCTCCAAGCTCTTTTTAAAGCCTTCCACCTGGTTTTGCACAGCCTGACTGTAGGATTTCGACAGAGCGCTGATATCCTCTTCAAACTGCGCCGTCATATAGCTGTAAAAGATGATGAGTATGAATGTCGTAATTAATACGGCTGTCAACAGGACAAGCAACGAGGTAAAAAGACCGAATTTTTTTTGTATTGATTTCATGTTTGCTCCCCTCACTTTCCTCCTAGCCCATTTATCGATAAATTTTGAGAATATTTTATAAAATTTCCCGTTTTTTTAATATTTTCATGCGCATTTTCAACATATTTAGCTATTTACATCAAGAATGCGCCCCGGCGCTGTATATACTTGACAATCCGCATCGCAGGGGTAGAATTATTTTACAGCCCCATTTTTAGGCGGTCCTGTTATTTTTGTACAGGACCCGGAAAGGAATCTTCTATGCGATACAATATAGTCGGCGATTCCCTCCCCGTTGTGATCTGCCAGCTGGAGCCCGGCGAAGCGATGATCAGCGAAGCCGGCGGACGGACCTGGATGCGCGGCAGCATCCAGACAGAAACCACCGGCGGCGGCGCGAGAAGGATGCTTGGCCGGATGCTCTCCGGCGAAAGCCTTTTTATGAGCGTCTACAAGGCCCAGGGACCGGCGGAGATCGCCTTCGCCTCCTCCTTCCCCGGGCGGATCATTGTCCGCGAGCTGAAACCCGGCGAGTCGATCATCTGCCAGAAACGGTCGTTTCTGTGCGCCACCGCCGGCGCCCAACTTGCCATCCACTTTCAGAAACGGCTCGGCGCCGGCTTCTTCGGCGGCGAGGGCTTTATCATGCAGCGGGTCACCGGCCCGGGTCTTGTCTTTTTGGAGCTGGACGGCCACTGCGTGGAATACGACCTAACACCCGGCGAGCAGCTTGTCTGCGATACGGGCGTGCTGGCGGTCATGGACGCAACCTGCCAGCTGGATGTGCAGATGGTAAAGGGCTTCAAGAACGTCCTTTTTGGCGGAGAGGGCCTATTTGACACCATCGTCACCGGCCCCGGCAAAGTGTCCCTCCAGTCCATGACGCTGCCGCATCTGGCCAATCTCCTGGCCCCCTTCCTCCCCACCCAGAGCAGCTGAGATAACACCGCCAAAACAACGCCCCCGTCCGTGCTTTTCCGCGCGGGCGGGGGTAATTGTGTCGCCTTTTTCGGACATGACTGCATAGCCTGGCCGCATATAGTTATATCAACCTGACTGCGACGCCGGGAGGCACTTTATGGGCAACGGAAAAGGCAGAACCATCTTAAAAAACACGCTCCTGCTCACCGCCACATCCCTGCTGATGCGGACCGTGGGCATCTCCTTTCAGATTTACCTGTCCAAAAAGATCGGCGCTTCCGGCATCGGTTTGTTTCAGCTGATTATGTCGGTGAGCATGCTGGCGGCCACCTTTGCCATCTCCGGCATCCGCTTTGCCACCACGCGGCTTGTCTCGGAGGAACTGGGCAAAGGGAATACCCGCGGCGTGCAGGCGGTCATCCGCCGCTGTCTCGCCTATGGGGCCTGCTTCGGCACGGCGGCGTCGCTGGCCCTGTTTTTCAGCGCGCCGACGCTGGGCGCTACTTGGATCGGCGATGTGCGCACGATACCGGCGCTGCGGATACTGTCGCTGAGCCTGCCGGCCTTCGCCCTGTCTCATGTGCTCGCCGGCTATTTTACCGCCGTCTCGCGGGTGATCAAGTCGGCATCCGTCAATATCGCCGAGCAGCTGATCCGGATTGCCGTGGTCGTCGCCGCCCTGTCTATAAGCGCGGGAGACGTCAGCATCGAGCGCTCCTGCGCTGTTGTCGTCACCGGCGGCGTTGTGGGCGAGGTCTGCTCCTTTCTCCTGCTGTTTATTCTCTACCAGCACGACCGCCGCCGCCACCGGCTCTACGGCGGCAACGCCGAAAAAATCACGCGGCGCCTGTTCGGGATCGCCATGCCGCTGGCGCTGACGGCTTACGCCAGGACCGCGCTTTCCACCCTCCAGAATCTGCTGGTGCCCAAGGGGTTGCGAAAATCGGGCGCCACCGCCGAGGCCGCCCTGGCCGACTACGGCATCGTGGAGGGAATGGTTATCCCGATTGTAACCTTTCCCTCCGCTTTCTTCTACTCCCTGGCGGAGCTGATCGTGCCGGAGATGACGCAGGCCCAGGTCAGCGGCAAAACGACCAAGATTTCCGATATGGCCAACAGGATTCTGCGCCTGTGCCTGCTGTTTTCCATCGGCGCGGCGGCGGTGATCTATCAGTTCTCCCCGGAGCTGAGCAGGTGCATCTACAACAACGACCGGGTCGGGCACTTTATCCGCCTGCTGTCGCTGTGGCTGCCGGTTTTGTACTTGGACAGCGTGACCGACGGGATGCTGCGCGGCCTCGGCGAGCAGATGTACACCATGCGCGTCAACATCCTCGACTCGGTCATCACCGTGATTCTGGTCTACACGCTGCTGCCGGAGTTCGCCGTCTACGGCTATATCTTCATCATTTATTTCACGGAGGTGTTCAATTTTACCCTCAGCATCCGGCGGCTGCGCGTCATCACCAAAATCCGCTTTTCCGTCCCCGTTATCCTAAAATCCATACTGTCCGCCTTCGGGGCCGTCAACATCGCCATTCTCCTGCTGCGCGTCCTCGGCCTGCCCTTGGATAGCCGCGTCTTTTCAATCGCCGTTCACATCACCGTGTCAGTTTTGCTCTACGGCGGGATGCTTTTCGGGCTGGGCTGCATCGAGCGCCGGGATATCGAAGCCTTCAAGGCCTTTACTGGAAAAAAACAGATTTTTTCTGGAAAAATAGTTTGATTATTTGCATGATGTCATTATAATAGAAAGCAAAAAAAGGAGAGTTGAACTATGGCTGATAAATATCTCGGTGAATCGACCGGAAAGCTCGGCTTCGGCTTTATGCGGCTGCCGAGAGCCGGCCTGGATTTTGACCTGGAACAGATCAAGAAAATGGTCGACGCTTACTTGGACGCGGGCTTTAATTATTTTGACACGGCCTACGTCTACATGGGCTCGGAAGAGGCCATGAACAAAACCCTTGTCACCCGCCACCCCCGGGACAAGTACACCATCGCCGACAAGCTGCCGATGATGATGCTCCAGAGAGCCGAGGAGATGCCGACATTCCTGGAGACCTCGCTCAAACGCCTGGGCACGGACTACCTGGACTTCTACATGCTGCACGGCATCGGCGCCGCCGCCAACGAGCGCGCCGAGCAGATGGGCGCCTGGGATTATTTGAAAAAGCTCAAGCAGGAGGGCAAGATCCGCCATTACGGCTTCTCCTTCCACGACACGCCCGAGGCGCTGGAGACCATCCTGACGCGCCACCCCGACGCCGAATTTGTCCAGCTCCAGATCAACTATCTGGACTGGGACAGCGAGGACGTCCAGTCCCGCCGGCTGTATGAGATTGCCCGGAAGCACAACAAGCCGATCATTATCATGGAGCCTCTCAAGGGCGGTCTGCTGGCGTCGGAGACCTCGGTGCTCAAGGATATCTTCAAGTCTGTATACCCCGACGTCTCCGTAGCCTCCTGGGCCGCGCGGTTTGCCGCCACCCTGGACGGGGTTCTCACCATGCTCAGCGGCATGAGCTCTCTCGAGCAGATGCAGGATAACCTCAAAACCTTCTCGCCCCTCAAGCCCCTCGCGCCCGAGGAGCAGGATCTGATCAAGCGGGCGGCCGAAGCGCTCCGGAGCATCCCCAGGGTGCCCTGCACGGGCTGTAAGTACTGCGTTGAGAACTGTCCGCAGAAGATCAACATCCCGGCGCTGATGGACCTGTACAGCACGTATCTCGTTTACAACTCCACAGCCAACAGCGAAATGCCCTTCATGTTCGCCACGGCGAACGCCGGCAAGCCCTCCGACTGCATTTCCTGTAAGGTCTGCGAGGGGCATTGTCCGCAGAAGATTGAGATATCGGACATCCTGGCGAAGATGGTGCCGCTCTACGAAAAGAAATAGCAAACGTCACTGACAGCGGGCGGCCGGCGGCCGCCCGCTATACTGTCGGCAAAGCCCTTTCGGGCTTTGCCAATCATTAAAAATATATAGCCAGAGGAGGCTCTTATGGCAGACATTAAGCTGCTCTCTCCGGAGGAAACGGAGAAAATGTTCGGGCGGTTTGCGGCCCTGAAACTGGATACTAACCATATCCGGCGGAAATACATGGACTGCGCTTACGGCGAACACCGCCGTCAGGCCGTCGATATCTACCTGCCCGACGAGGGCGACGGCCCCTTCCCGGCCGTCTGCTTTCTGCACGGCGGCGGCTGGGCGGTGGGCAACAAGCGCGACGCGCAGATTCTGCCCTTTATGAGCGGCGTGGAGCAGGGCTTTGCCGTTATCGCCGTCGGTTACCGCCTGTTGCCGGACATCCGGTATCCGGACAACCTGTACGACGTCAAGGCCATGCTCCGCTGGCTTTATCAAAACGCCGAAAAGTACCATATCGACCCGGACCGGGTGGCGCTGTGCGGCGCTTCCGCCGGCGCCCATCTGGCCATGATGGCCGCCTTTACGGCCGGCCAGGCCGCTTTCGAGGGGGCGCCGCTGTCCAAAACCTGCCGTATCCGCGCCGTTGTCAACCAGTACGGCCCCACCGACTTTTTGACCCAGCACGCGCAGTATGACGAATCCGGCTATCCCCGCTGCGACGCGCCGGGCCAGCCGCGCGCCGTGGACAGGCTTTTGGGCGTCCGGCTGGAGGACGCGCCAAACCTGGCGCCCTTTATCAATCCCATCGACAACGTCCATCCGGGCATCCCGCCCGTCTTGATTCAGCACGGCCAGTATGACCCCTGCATCCCGTATCAGCAGGCCACGACCCTGTACGATAAAATCACCGCCCAGTGCGGCGAGGGCCGCGCGCAGCTTTATCTCAGCCCGCGTTACACCCACGCCGACCCGGGCTTTGCCGACCCGGAGAGCGTGAAAACCATCTTCGCATTTCTGAGCAAGCATCTGTTTCCGTAACTTTTCAGAATTTGACAAAATCCTCGCCCGCGTTATAAAATGCTCATATAGTGCACAAGAGGTGGTCGGCATCGTATGCAGCGCGTGCATCACATGCAGCAAAGGCGCCAGAAAAAGCTGGGCATATGGGCAAATATACTGCCGGTCGTCTTTATGGCGGCTTTAATTGCTGCCGCCGCAATCACCGTCGCCGCCGGCAGCCGATACGGCCGGGACAGCTTCCTGTTCGGCGGCGGAGCGGCCGATTTTACAGCCGGCTGGTATTATGACGGCGGCAGCCCCGCGTCTTTACCCGGCAGGCTCCGGGACCGGCGGGGCGACGGTGCGATCACCCTTGTCAACATCCTCCCCTGCACCCTTGACGACGGTAGCGTGCTCTTTATCCGGTCAACCTGTCAATCCCTGAGTGTTATCGCAAACGGCGATACGATTTACACCTGGCAGCCGTCCGGCGGCCCTTTGGGTTTATCCAGTCATATCGTGACACTGCCGTCGGAATATGCCGGGCGGTCGGTCCGCCTGCAGCTGCAGCCGGCCCGCCCCGGCGGCACCGTCCGCGTTTATGATGTTGTGCTGGGGAACGCCGTCTCCGTCACCGCCGCTATTGTCGCCGATAATAGCGATACGGTCATTTTATTTTTTATAATGGCCGTATTCTGCATTTTAATGATCGTCTCCTCGCTGCTGTTTGTCCGGCAGGGCGCCGGATTCAGGCCGGCGGACCTGCTTTACCTTTCCGTTTTCGCCGCTCTGGCGGCTGCATGGATGCTCACCGGCTCGGAGCTGATGCTGCTGGCTCAAAATACGGCGGTAACGCAGTACGGCTCGATGCTGTCGCTGATGCTGCTGCCCGTGCCGCTGCTGATGTTTGCGCGGGGTATTTTCCGCAGGTTCAAAAGCCTGCTGCAGGCGCTGACGGTTATCGTCCTTTTAAACTTCTTTGTCTGCGCTGTCCTGACCCACGCCGGCGTTGCCGGTTTTACTCAAACGCTGTTCTCCTCCAGGATTCTGGGGCCGGCGTCCTACGGGGTTGCGGCCGCCGTCGGCATGTTGGAGTACCGGCGCCACAAACGCCGGGAGCTCTTGGGCATCCCGCTGGGGTTCGGTCTTTTCTTCTTATTCTCAAGTATTGAGAGCATCGCCTTTTTCATAACCGGCAGCCCGTTTACCGCGGTGTTGCTCCGCATCGGGCTGACCCTGTTTATTTTCTGCGTGGGCTTTGTTATCCTCCGCCGTACCTTCGGCGAGATTGCCCATTCGAAAAGCTACGCCAGTCTGACCCGGTCGATTCCCAGCGGCATCTGCCGGATTGAGAGCTTTGAGACCTGCCGGATTCTGTTTGCCAACGACTTTTATTACAAGATGTTCGGCTATACGCCCGGCGAGGCGAAAAACGCCGGCTTCGTGACGTCGGATTTCACCGTCCTGCCCGAAGACCTCCCGGCGATGAAGGAGACCATCGAGAAGACCTTTGCCGATAACTTCTACCGTGTGGAAACCGAGGCCCGGCACCGGAAGAAAAACGGCGAGATTATCTGGGTGCTCTCCCGGTATACCCTGGAGCCCTTCGGCCGCGGCGCCATCACAGCCGTCATGATCGACATCACCGACCGCAAGCATATGGAGGAAAAGCTGCGCATCAGCGAAGAGGAGTACCGGATTGCCTCCCTGCACAGCAACAAGATGATCCTCCGTCTTGATATCAAGACGCGCGCCTGTCACAGCCAGCAGAATACCCACCAGCTGTTCGGGTTGCCGCCGGTGCTGGAAAACACGCCGGACGCCCTTCTGGAATCGGGTATTGTGGCCCATGACAGCATATCCCCGTTCCGGCAGTTCTTTGAGGCCATCTACCGGGGCGAGCGGATGGGCAGCGTGGTGGTCAGCCTGTTTAACCGCAACAGCGGCGAGTACGGCTGGTACCACTTTGATTTCACCTCCATTTTCGACGATGACAGCAACCCCGTGCAGGCCATCATTTCCTTCTACGACGTCACGCACCAGCACCAGAAGGAGCTGGCGTATCAGCGCTGGCAGCAAAGCTACAACGCCATTCCGAAAAACGCCGCCAATTACTACGAATACAACCTCTCCGGCGATGTCCTGGAGCTTGAGGAGGGCGGTATGATCCCGCCGATTCCCGAGTCTGTCCCCCGCCGGCTATCCGACATCGCCCGGTATATCGCATCAAACCACGTGCTGCCGGAGGACAACGAGCTCTGGACGTCGTTCATGTCCAGAGACCGGCTTTTGGAGCGCTACGCCAACGGGCAGTATACCGACAAGGTGGAATTCCGCCGCCTGTCCGGCGGCAAGGCCTACTGGACCATGGTCAGCGTCCAGCTCATCCCGGACCCGTATTCCGCCAACGTCAAGGGCTGCTTCCTGCTGGAGGACATCGACGCGCAAAAGCGGGCGGAGCTGATCCTGCAGGAACGCTCCACCCGGGACCCCTTAACCGGTCTATTAAACCGCTTGTCCTTCATCGAGCAGTTTAACGACATCCTCAAAAAAAGCGATGCCAACACCCAGCATGCGCTCATCATGCTGGATATCGACAACTTCAAAACCATTAACGACACGCTGGGGCACGCCGCCGGCGACGCGCTGCTGGTAAGCATCGCCAGCAAGCTCAAGTACGCCCTCCGGGCGGGCGACCTCTGCGGCCGGCTCGGCGGCGACGAGTTTGTCATCTGCCTGAAGAATATGAACCTGGGCAAGCCCCTGGAGTCCCGCGTCAACGACCTCTGCAAGCTGATCTGTCAGGAGCAGATACAGGGTATCCCCGTCTCCGCCAGCTTCGGCATCGCCAGCTTCCCCTCGGACGGCGCTTCCTTTGAGGAGCTTTATGAAAAATCCGATATCGCGCTGTACAAGGTAAAGACCCGCGGCCGGGGCGGCTTTGCCCTGTATGACCCGCAGCTGAGTTTTGAGGATTTAACCTATTCCGGCAGACTCTGAGTTTAGGCGGCTTGATCTCAACGCCGCCCTCCCCTTTAAGCGCCGCTTCCCTCACCATTAAGGCAAATGACCTCCCGCAACGGGAGGCTTTTTGTTTTTTATTTTAAAACAAACCGGAAACAAGCCGTATATTTTAATCTGACCCCTCATACATATTTACGGAAAAGATATTCCATAAGGAGGAGTCAGCGTGAACGATCACAGCATCTATGAGGATATCGCTCTCCGTACCGGCGGTGATATATATGTAGGTGTCGTCGGACCCGTCAGGACAGGAAAATCCACTTTCATCAAGCGGTTCATGGAGACTCTTGTCATTCCGAACATCGATAACATATATATGCGTGAACGTGCCAAGGATGAACTGCCCCAGAGCGGTTCCGGGCGGACAATCATGACGGCCGAGCCGAAATTTGTGCCGGAAGATGCCGTTGACATCACGATGGACGGCGGCGCCAGCTTCTCCGTGCGCCTGATCGACTGCGTCGGGTACATGGTACCGGGCGCCATCGGCCAGTTTGAGGGTGACACCGAGCGCATGGTGACGACGCCGTGGTTCGATTATGACATTCCTCTGACGGAAGCGGCCGAGGTCGGCACGCGCAAAGTGATAACGGAGCACTCAACCATCGGTCTTGTGATCACGACGGACGGGACAATCACGGACATTGAGCGGCAGAATTACATAGAGCCGGAAGCGCGGGTCATCCGGGAGCTCAAGGAGATCGGCAAGCCGTTTCTTGTTATCGTCAACTCCGCCAACCCCGGCGGCGAAAAGGCGCAGAAGCTCCGGCAGGAAATCGCGGAGCGCTACGGCGTCACATGCCTCGTCAAAAACTGCCTGACCCTCGACAAGGAGGACGTGTCAAGCATCATTAAGTCCGTCCTCTACGAATTTCCGCTGCAGGAGGTCAACATCTACCTGCCGGCGTGGGTCAACGCCCTGCCCATGGACCACGCCATTAAGAGCGAGCTGTTTAACAACATCCGCAAGAGCTTTTCCTCCGCTTTCAAGATTCGGGATGTGGAGAACGCCGTTAACGCCATGGGCCAATCCAGCAACGTCAGCCAGGCCAACATCCGGGATATGGATTTGGGTACCGGCGTCGTCTCCGCCGGCGTGGAGCTGCCCCACTCGCTGTTTTACGCCACCCTCAGCGAGCAGTCCGGTTTGGACATCAAGGACGACGGCGATCTGATCTCCCTGCTGTCGCAGCTGTCCAAGGTCAAACGGGAGTATGACCGGATCGATTCGGCCCTCCAGGATGTCCGCGCCCGGGGGTACGGCATCGTGATGCCCGGCCGTGAGGAGCTGCGGCTGGAGGAGCCGGAGATTGTCCGCCAGGGCGGCCGATACGGCGTCCGGCTCAAGGCCAGCGCCCCGTCCATCCACATGATCATGGCCAACATCGAAACGGAGGTTTCCCCCGCCGTCGGCGGCGAAAAATCCTCCGAGGACATCATCAACTTCCTCCTGCAGGAGTTCGAGGGTGATGTGAGCAAGATCTGGGAGTCCAACATCTTCGGCAAATCCCTTTACGATATTGCCGGCGAAGGGCTCAACGCCAAAATCAAGAAGATGCCGGAGGAAACTCAGGCCAAGCTGCAGGAAACCCTCCAGCGCATCGTCAACGAAGGCTCCGGCGGCCTTATCTGCATCATCCTATGACCATGTTCCCGCGCCTTCCCTCTCCTCCGGACTAATAGGGGTGAAACGTCAATTCGTTTCACCCCTGTTTTGCTGCGCTTCCGCCCGTATCACTTTATACGAAATTTCAGACTAAATGTAATTATGAGGAAAATTCTGTCGATATATAAATATGACTAAAACAATACATATCAAGAAGCGCACATTTATTTATTGTCGGGATGGTGAAGTCTGAATGTTCAAATGGTTTGAGAACCTTAAGATTTACAACAAGATTCTGACCGGTTTTTTATTCACCGCGCTTTTGACTGCGGTTACGGGCGTTCTGGGCGTGGTCGCCGCTGCCGGCAGCGCCGGCTCCTTTACCGCGGTTATCATCGTCGTGGCGGCCGTGGCTGTCCTGCTGGAGGTGCTGCTGGGCCGGTATCTGGCGGCCAGCATCGGTTTGCCGATCCGCCTTTCCGTCAGGGTGGCGACCATGCTGTCCGTGGGCGATCTGGACGTTTCCGAGGTGGTCAAGGACGACCACAACGATGAGCGCGCCGACGAGTACGGCGAGCTGGGACAAGCCTTCAACGCGCTGATCACCAATACGCACAAGCAGGTTGAGGCCACTCAGAGAATCGCCAGCGGCGACTTGACCGCCGAGATCGAAATCCGTTCGGACAAGGACCTGATGGGCAAATCCCTGTCCAGTGTGGTTGACAACCTCAACAGCCTGACAACGTCCATCATGACGGCATCCAATCAGGTGGCGGACGGCGCGGCGCTGCTGTCAAGCTCCAACATGGCCTTATCCCAGGGCGCCACGGAGCAGGCCAGCGCCATCGAACAGCTGACCGCGTCCATCGAGCAGATCACCGCCCTGATCAATAAAAGCGCTGAAAACGCCGATCAGGCCAGCGCTCTCGCCGGCAATGCCAACGCGCGCGCCGAGGAGGGCAACCGGCAGATGCTGGATATGCTCAAAGCCATGAGCGAGATAGATGAAGCTTCCCGCAACATCAACCGGATCATCAAGGTTATCGACGATATCGCCTTCCAGACCAATATTTTGGCCCTCAACGCGGCAGTGGAAGCCGCCCACGCCGGCCAGCACGGCAAGGGCTTTGCCATCGTCGCCGAGGAGGTGCGGAGCCTCGCGGGCAAGTCCGCCGCCGCCGCCAAGGAGACCACGGAGATGATTGAAAACACGCTCCGGAAGGTTGAGGCCGGCATAAGAATCGCCGATGATACGGCCAACGCCCTGAATCTGATTGTGGACGAGGTCAACAGCGCCACGAAACTGATTCAGGATATCGCCGTGTCCGCCGAGGAGCAGGTCGTCAGCATCAAGCAGATCAACGAGGTCATCGCGCAGGTGTCCCAGGTGGTATCGTCCAACGCCGCAACGACGGAAGAGGGCGCCGCCGCCGCGCAGCAGCTGGCCGGACAAGCCGAGCTGCTCCACGAGATGGTCAAGTCTTTCAAGGTCAAGGATCAATCGCTTCAGGCCGGCGACCGCCAAGCCAGGCCGGGCTTGAAGCCCGCCCCAAGGCAGCCCCAGCCCGCCTACAGGAGCGGCGATTTCGGGAAATATTGACCCAGAACGTGAAAAAAGTCCTCCCTACGGAGGACTTTTTTATTCTATATCTCTATTCTTCCGGTATGATGCCCGAGTTTATCATCCGCGACAGTATCGCGCTCAGCTCGCTGCGGCTGATGCTGTTATCCGGGTAAAACAGCAGCTGCCCGGTTTCGTTGCTGCCGGTGATAATGCCGCAGCGGTACAGCATGAGGACGTAGCCGTCGGTGGTGTCGGCAAAGGTGGGTTCCGGCGGCAGCGGCGGCAGGCCGATGGACTTGGCGGCAATCTCCGCCACCTGCCGGCGCGTTATGGCGGCGTTGAGGTCAATCACATCGCCTTCGGACACAATGCCTTTTGAAATGGCCAGGTTGAGATACCCCTGGGCCCAGTGCCCGCCGGAGGACGGCTGTTCCGGGAAGCCGACGGTGCGCAGGATCAGCTTGAGCGCCTCGCCGAAGGTCACCGTCTTGTCCGGCAGAAACGTGCCGTCGGGGTATCCGGTCAATATCCCCCGCCGGCTGAGGTCGCCCACATAGGTAAAGTACCAGTCGGTGGCGGACACGTCGGTATAGCCGCCCAAATTGACGGGGACGGCGCCCTCCAGCCACCGGGCCGTGACATAGCAGTCTTCGGTGGCCAGGGTATAGGGCGTGATTTTAACGCCGTCGGACGTGTACCAGCCCTCCAGCGTATAGCCGGGGCGGACGGCTTCCTGCAGCTGGCCGTACGCTTTTCCCGTCTCATAGAATATAATGCTGTACTCAACGTCGCCGGCGCCGGCGTCGTATTTTATAAAATGATAGGTCGGCCCCTGGGTGCCGGTATAATCCCCGTACAGGAACATTTTCGCCTCGCGGATTCGCCGCTCAACAAGCCTTGAGTTGACAGCGTCCCCCACGTGGCACCAGGTGGCAAAGGCGTTGACAATCTCAGTTTCCGAATAGGCCGTATAGCCGGTGGTCAGGTATGTAAATAATCTGCTGGAGGAAGACATCCAGGCGGTGCCGATGTTGTAGGACAGGTCCACCAGCGCGTCAAACTGCGGCTGCGTGAGCTGGATATTGTACTTCTCCAGCATGTTATTGATGGCGTCCGCCTTGATATTGATGGCGTCGCGGAGCAGCTCCTCCGCCTTCTCGCGGGTAATGCCGTTGGGGTAATCCGTGGACCGGCAAATGGTGCCGTACCCGATGAAGGCGCTGCCGGAATCCCAGTAGACATGGCTGCGGAACCCCTCGTAATCCTTAATGATACCGATGATTTCCTCGCTGGCTGTCATGGCAGCGGCCTTTGCCGCCGGCGGCGTAAAGAATGACAGTGTGATGGTCGCAGCCAGACATAAACATCCCGCTGTCCGGCCAAAACGCCTGATCATATTCACACACCTCCCGGCCGAGAAATAGCCGGGCTCATTATATCCGGAATCTGGATATTATTCAACAGGATGGTGACAATTTTGTCATATTTGTATTAAATCTGTAACATTTTCCGCTTTCCTGCGCACCTGCTGATCAATTCAAGGTTGCGCTTTTCATCTCAAACAGGCGCTCGATTTTCTCCCGCAGCGCCCTGTTTTCCGGCAGGGTAAGCCCCGGGTCGGCCTTCAGAAGCGCCTGAGCGGCCTCCTGGGCCTTGGACAGCGTGTCCATATCGGAGGCCAGGTTGGCAATCTTCATTTCCGGCAGTCCGTGCTGGCGGGAGCCGAAAAAGTCTCCCGGGCCCCGCAGCCGCAAGTCCGCTTCTGAAATCGCAAAGCCGTCGTTTGTCTCGGTCATGATTTTCAGCCGCTCTCTGGACACCGCGCCGCCGGCGCCTTCAAAGAGGATGCAATAGGACTTGTGCTTACCGCGCCCCACACGCCCCCGGAGCTGGTGTAGTTGCGACAGGCCGAAGCGGTCGGCGTTCTCCACCACCATCAGGGCGGCGTTCGGCACATCCACGCCCACCTCAATCACCGTCGTGGACACCAGAATATCGATATCGCCCGCGGCAAAGGCGGCCATGACGGCGTCTTTTTCCTTGGCCTTCATCCGGCCGTGGACCAGGGCAACCTTCAAATCCGGGAAAATCTCTGTCTGCAGCTTTTTGGCGTATTCCTGCGCCGATTTCAGGTCCTCGTCCGCCGTCTCGCTCTCCTCCACCATGGGGCAGACGACAAAAACCTGGCGCCCTTCCCCCACAAGCTTTCGCATGAACTTGTAGGTGCGCTCCCGGAGGGCTTCGCTCACCGTATAGGTGTCCACCTTCTGCCGGCCCGGCGGCAGCTCGTCGATGATCGAAACGTCCAGGTCGCCGTAGATGATGAGCGCCAGCGTCCTGGGGATGGGCGTGGCCGACATGACAAGCACGTGGGGCGCGTCCGCCTTGGAGGACAACGCCGAGCGCTGCTCGACCCCGAAGCGGTGCTGTTCGTCCGTGATGACCAGGGCCAGGTCGAAAAACTCCACGCTCTCCGACAGCAGCGCGTGGGTGCCGATGACGGTGTCCAGCTCCCCGAGCTTTAATTGCCCCACAACTTCCCTCTTCTGCTTGGCCGTCATGCTGCCGGTCAAGAGCCCCACGCGCATCCCCAGCGGCTCCAATAGCGCCGACAGGGACCGGTAATGCTGCTCGGCCAGGATTTCCGTGGGCGCCATAAACGCCGACTGGCAGCCGTTTTTAAACGCAAACCAGCAGCAGGCGGCCGCCACGACGGTCTTGCCGGAGCCCACGTCGCCCTGTACGAGACGGTTCATGGGCGTGTCCCGCGTCATATCGCCCACCGACTGCTCAATGGCGCGCCGCTGGGCTCCGGTCAGCTGAAAGGGCAGCGCGCCGTAAAACTCGCTTAAATCGACCGGCTTTAAGCCGCGGCCCTTTTTGGCGCTCCTGCCCTGCCGCATATACCCCATCGCCGCGGAGATAACGAACAATTCCTCAAAAATCAGGCGTCGCCGCGCGATATTCAGCGCCTCGGGCGAATCCGGAAAATGGATATTTTCATAGGCGTAACGCGCCTGCGCCAGGCGGTACTTCTCACGGACCGCGGGCGGCAGGTCATCCGGCAGCTGCTCCAGACAGGCCTCCAGCCCCTGCCGGACCGCGGCGGCCAGAACGTTCTGCGACAAGCCCGCCGTCAGGCGGTAGACCGGCATGATCCGGCCCGTGATGTTCCGGGCGCCCTCTTTTTCAAACACGGGGTTGAGCATCTCCAAGCGCCGGTAGGAGCCGGTAACCTTCCCGTAAAAAACATACGTCTCGCCCGGCTTGATCATGTCCTTGACAAAGCTCTGGTTGAAAAACGTCAGCTCCAGCGCGCCGCCCTCGTCCACGACGCGGACCTTGACAAGGTCCAGCCCCTTGCGGACGTGCGTCAGCCGCGGCGCTGCCGCCGCCATGGCCTTTACGCAGACGGTTTCATCCGGGACGAGCATCGAAATCGGCTTGATGACCGTCCGGTCCTCATAGGTGCGGGGAAAATAGGAGATAAGGTCGCCCAGCGTGGCGATGCCGAGCTTAGAAAAGGCCTTGGCCCGCGCTTCTCCGACGCCCTTGATGTACCGGATATCCGTATTCAGACTCTTCTGGACCGACATAGCCTGTCTCCTTCTCGGTTCTTGCGCTGATTTTACCACGAACAGGCAAGGATTGCAAAATGAGATGGCCGCCCAGTATCGTATGTGCTATTAAGCGTTGCCATAACGCTTTGGATGAAGTATGATACACATATCATGACTTATCATGACAGCCGGAGGGTATCAATGAACAGAATCTATACGCTTTTAACGAAGCTGCATGACTATATCGGCAGGCAGGACCCGGCAATTAAGCGGGATGAAACACTGGACTGGGAGCGGCTGCATTCGGCCTCCTGCGCGCGCCTGGGCTGGATACTCGCCCTGGAGCGGGACGCCGACCCTGATCTGGCCGCCGCGGCGGCGGCGGTCCATGACTTTGGCCGCATCCTGACCGGCAAACAGGCCGGTCACGCCGAGGAGGGCTTTATTCCGGTGCAGGCGTTCTTGAAGAAGACGGGCCTGTTTACTGACGATGAGATTTCTGTGATAGCGGCGGCGGTTAAAAACCACAGCAGGAAAAAAGACCGCGGCAGCCCCATCGAGGAGATTGTCAAGGACGCCGACGTCATCGACTGTTACCAGTACGGCCTGCCCTTCGACCGGCCGGAAAAGGAGCAGCGCTACGCGGCCTGGCTGGCCGACCACGCCGCGCCGGGATTGCCGGATTGCTATTAACGCCTCTGATAATCTTTATCTATTTCGGGCAGAATAAAGTAATCTCCTTCTCGTTTTGACGGCGCTTCTATTGAAGAATACCAGTTGACAGCCCCTATAACATGGCATATAATGTCTGAAATGAAGACTCCGCTTTCATGGAAAGTCCGACAGAGAATTCGCGTCACCGGTTGAGAGCGCG
>JAJUHI010000034.1 GCA_029267955.1 Sporobacter termitidis
GAGGCGAATTTTGAGGCCATTATGGACGCCGTCCGCGCCGTCCGGGCCCGCCGGTCGGAGATGAACGTGCCCCCCTCCAAGAAGCCGCACCTGATCATCGTCACCGACAAGACGGAGATCTTTGAAGCCGGCCGCGTCTACCTGTCCAAGCTGGCTTTCGCGGGCGAGCTGACGATCACCGCCGATACCCCGGCCAGCATCGAGGGCATGGTCGCCGTGGTCACCAACGACGCCAAGCTGTATATGCCCATGGCCGAGCTTGTGGACCTGCAGAAGGAGCGGGAACGCATCGAAAAGGAGCTGAAAAAGGCCCGGGAGGACCTGGCGAGAACCGAGGCCAAGCTCTCCAACGAGAGCTTCACCTCCAAGGCCCCCGCCCATGTGGTCAACGCCGAGCGGGAGCGGGTAGAAAAAACAAAAGCCCTCATCGAGAACCTGGAAGAGAGCCTGAAAGGGCTGCAATAACAACGCCAACTGCCGGCTGGGTATCCGCCGGCAGTTGGCTTTTTCTGATACCAAAACTTTATAATATAATTATTTTTCCCTTGACTTTGACATCGTGTCGTCGTCATTGATATAAGAAAAATGTGCGAGAATTATGCTTGAAAAATGTGAGTTTAGCGCCGAATAATTTTGAGAAAAATGTGTATGAAACGCCTTAAAAAGCTCAGAAAAATGTGTTGAAGGCGACTGTACCTCGCACGTAAGACAAAAGAATTGCTATGATACAAGTCTCTTAGCTATGAGGAGCTATTATGCTAAAATAAGCGGCGATATTCCCCCGCCCCCACAGTCCGACAAAAATCGCAGGATATATCAGATAAAATACCCGTGTGCAAGCCCGTCCCGGCGGGCTGTACACGGGTATTTTATTTCCTGATGTCAGGGCAACGGGCTTTAAAAAAGCCGCTTGCCGACTGAGGGCGTCAAAGGAGGGAATGCGATGACGTTGGGCGCGTCATACGAGGGCGGCATACTGCGGGTTTTTCTGTCCGGCGAGCTGGATCACCACGCCGCGAAAAAAACCGTCGATTTCATCGAGAAAAAGATCGACGCGCATCTGCCGCGGGAAATGGTACTGGATATGAAGGACCTGTCCTTCATGGATTCCTCCGGTATTGCGGTCATCTTAAAATCATACAGGCGCATGAAGGAGGTCGGCGGCGTGATGCAGGTGGAAAACGTCAATAAGCAGCCCTTGCGGGTGCTGCTTGCCTCCAATGTCGAGCGCGTCGTTAAAATCATTGCCGAGACGAAGGAGGCTTAAGCTACATAATGACGGAAATCAACAATGTCCGGATTGAATTCCTCAGCCGGTCGTCCAACGAGAGCTTCGCCAGAACGGCCGTGGCCTGCATCGCCGCGCAGCTGGACCCGACGCTGGAGGAGCTGGGCGATATCAAAACAGCCGTCAGCGAAGCCGTCACCAACTGCATCGTCCACGCCTATCCCGAGTCGCTGGGTAAAATCATGGTCCGCGCGCGGCTGTTTGACGACAACTCCATCGAAGTTACCGTCCGGGACTGGGGCTGCGGCATCCCCGATATCGACAAGGCGCGCACGCCCATGTATTCCACTGGCGGCGACGACCGGAGCGGCATGGGCTTTACCATTATGGAGAGCTTTATGGACAAGCTGCAGGTGCGCTCCAAGGAAGGCCGGGGGACGACCGTCATCATGCGGCGGAAAATCAGCCCCCGCGTCTCAAAGAAGTGATGGAGCAGGCCGCCCTGGACCGTCTTCTGGCCGCAAAAAACGGGGACCGGGAAGCCGCCGATGAAATGGTCGCGCAAAACTCCGGGCTCATCTGGAGCATTGCCCGGCGCTATTTCGGGCGGGGCGTGGACCCGGACGACCTGTATCAGCTGGGCTGCGTGGGTTTTTTAAAGGCTGTGGCCGGCTTT
Organism: Sporobacter termitidis; assembly: GCA_029267955.1. Lineage (GTDB taxonomy): Bacteria > Bacillota > Clostridia > Oscillospirales > Oscillospiraceae > Sporobacter > Sporobacter termitidis_A. The sequence continues at coordinate 1,905 of JAJUHI010000034.1, forward strand.
GACCCGAGCTTCGGCACGCAGTTTTCCACCTACGCCGTCCCGAAGATCGCCGGCGAGATCCGCCGCTTTTTGCGGGACGACGGCAGCATCAAGGTCAGCCGGAGCATTAAGGAGCGCGCCAACCTCATCCGCTCCGCCAAGAGCACGCTGGAACAGCGCTACGGGCGGGAGCCGACGCTGTCGGAGCTGTCCGCCGAGACCGGCATCTCCGTCGAGGAAATCGCCGTTGCCGAAACGGCGACCGGCATGCCGGAGTCCCTTCAGCGCGAGACGGGCGAGGACGGGTTCACGCTGGAAAATGTCCTGGGCGACTGGTGCCAGGAGGAAAACCTGATCGAGCAGGTGTCCCTGAGAGAAGCCATCAGCAACCTCCCCGAAAAGGAGCAGATGGTGATCCGCCTGCGCTATTACCGTGGGATGACCCAGGACCAGGCCGCCCGCGTTTTAAAGGTCTCCCAGGTACAGGTGTCCCGGCTAGAGCGCCGCGCCGTGGAACAGCTGCGCAAGCAGCTGGGGTAACAGCGCCCGGCAACGCGCATCAGCCTTCTCCATACACCAATTAAGAGCCCGGTTCATTATGAGCCGGGTTCTTTATTTATATTAAATACCTGCGGCAAAAATTTATCGAGAAAAAATTATCGTTTATCAATAAAATATTCTTGCATTTCGATAATGTCAGTGGTATAATCCGAGTCGAAAACTCAAACGGGGGCGTCCTTTATATGTGGAACGATAAGAAGTCCATCCTCTTAAGCAGATTCTGCGTCGTCATCTTCATCCTCGGGGTTGTCGCCATTGCCGCCGCCATGCCGTGGCTGATCGGGTTCTTCACCCCGGCCTTCCGGGAGCCGGTTGCGACCGCGAAAACCGTTTTTATTGTAACCGTCTATGTGGGGGCCGTCCCGGCGCTGGTTCTGCTTATAAGCCTATTCAACCTGCTGGGGCGGATCAGCAGGGACCAGGTGTTCGTCGAGAAAAACGTCGCCAGCCTGCGGCTGATCTCCTGGTGCTGCTTCTTTGGCGGCCTGATCTGCGCAGCGGCGTCCTTTTACTATCTGCCGTGGATACTCCTCTGCGTGGCCGCCGTATTCATCGGCCTGATCGTCCGCGTGGTGAAAAATGTTTTCTCACGGGCCGTGGCGCTCCAGGACGACGCTGACCACACCATATAGGGGGCCCAATCATGCCGATTATCGTCAATCTGGATGTCATGATGGCCAAGCGGAAAATCTCTTCCGGCGAGCTGGCCGAAAAAATAGGGCTGACCCAGGCCAACCTCTCCATTTTAAAAACGGGCAAGGCCCGGGCCATCCGCTTCTCAACGCTGGAAGCCATTTGCCGGGAACTCAACTGCCAGCCCGGCGATCTCCTGGAGTACCGGGAAGAAAAGAAGGTTTAACAATGAACGACCTTACAAATCAACCCGCCGCGCCGGATACGCCGGCGCCGACCGACACACCCGCTCAGAAAACGCCGTCCGCCCAGCCGGGCGCTCAAGAAAAGCCGGCCGCCCCGGCATCTCCCACCCCGGCTCCGGCCCCGCAGGACGCCTCCGCCGGGTCGCCGCCGGCTCGGGGAGCAAACGGCAGCCCCGCGCCGCAGTACGTTTCCGCCGTCGCGCCGCCGGCGCCATCGGTGCCGCCCTTTCAGGCCGGCGTGAAGGACGGGGTCTTCGCCCTGGCGGCGTTTATCCTGGGATATCTCTTTTGCCGGTGGGTCTTAACGTCCGTTGCCGGCTGGGGCACGGCCGTCTTCACCGCCGTTTTTCTGGCGTCGGTGACGGCCTACCTGCAAGTTAAAGGCATCAAGCCGGCTCCGGCGTCCTGGTTCTGGTTCATCATAACGCTTTTGACCGGCCTCAGCTTCGCCCTCTGGAACGACAACGGCCTGATGCTCCTGCGCAGCCTGTTCCTCTTTGCCGCCGCGGTCTACTGGGTCCTGTCGGCCACCGCTGTCCAGCTGACGGGCAAGACCGGCAATTATCTTCTGCTGGACGGGCTCAACGGCGTTTTTATCATTCCCTTCCGCAATTTCGTCAACCAATACAGGTCTCTGGGCGCGCTGAAAAGAAAGAAAACCGACGGGAAAAAGGCGCTGCCTGTCATCCTGGGCATCGTCCTGGCGGTTATCGCCCTTTTTGTCGTGGTGCCGCAGCTGCTGCGGGCCGACAGCGGCGGCTTTTCCCGCCTGATGGAAAGCATCGTCGACCTGTTCCGCTTCGACTGGTCGGGCGTTCTGGAGTTTTTGCTGTATTGCCTGCTGGCCGTTCCGACCGCGGCATATATGTTTGGCCTTGTATCCGGGTCTGCCGCCAGGCGCGCCACAGACGCCTTCAAGCCGGATAAAACGGAGAAAACCGTGGCCGCCCTGCGCATTCTCCCGTCTGTCACCGCCTTCACCGTGCTGGGCACGGTATGCGCCCTGTATATCGTCTTTATCGCCTGTCAGCTGCCGTACTTCTTCTCGGCTTTTTCCGGTGCCACGCCCAAAGGCTGGCTCTCCTATTCCGAATACGCGCGCCAGGGCTTTTTCGAGCTGTGCAGGCTGTCGGTGATCAATCTGCTGCTGATTGCCGCCGCCAACATCATGAGCAAAAAACCCCGGCCGGAAAACGCCGTTTTAAGGGCTTTCAACATCGCTCTGGCGCTCATTACGCTTTTGCTCATCGCCACGGCCTTCAGCAAAATGGCCCTGTACATCGACGTGTTCGGCCTGACGATCCCACGGATTCTGCCCTGCGTGTTCATGGTCTTTCTGGCCGTTGTCTGCGCGGCGGTGATCGCCCTGCAGAAAACGCGCTTCTCCATTGCCCGCGTCGCCCTCGTGACCGGCGCCGTCCTCTTTGCGGCCTTATGCCTTGTTGACGCGGACGCCCTCGTGGTCCGGTACAACACGGGCCGCTATCTGGCCGGGACGCTGTTGGATTACGACGTCGATATCCTCTACCGCTCCGGCCCCGCCGGCGTCCCCCACGCCGCGCAGGTGTACACCACAACGAAAGACGGTACGCTCAAGGGCGAGCTCCGGGAATACCTGGTCTTCACCGGGCAGAAGGCCAAGTCTGTTCAGGGTACCTACCGGGATACGGTGCAGTGCGCCCGGGTCCGGCAGACCCTTGACCGGCTCGGCATCGAGATACCGGCCCCCGACTGCCCGTAATCCGGGGGGATGTAACTGATATGGTGAGCTTATTAAATCTCGGGAGCCTCATACTGGGCCTAATCGCCTGGATACTCCCGGTGATCTCCCTTGCCCGGCATCGTCAGGCGCGATGCAAAAACTGGTTTGTATTTCCCGCCGCGAGCAGCATCGCCTGCGCCGTCTCGCTGTATATGCAGCTGTGCTACAACCGGCATCTGGTCATCATCGGCGACTGGTCCGCGCTGATGGATACGACGGGGGCCGTGGTATTTGCCGCCACCGTTCTGCTCCTTATGACCATCGTCCTAAACGCCGTGACGCTGGCTATTTATCGCCACAAAGCAGACAAATAATACGGATGTTTGTCATTGTCTTTTAGTTTAACTTGTGTTATAATGAGAAAAAAGCTTGATCAGCAACTCATACAGACATGCCAAGGGCGGCCACGCAGGCCGCCCTTGTTTGTTGCCAGTTACTCATCCAGCTTCAATACCGCCATAAACGCCTCCTGGGGCACGTCCACGGTACCCAGCTTGCGCATGCGTTTCTTGCCTTCCTTCTGCTTTTCCAGGAGCTTTTTCTTACGGGTGATATCGCCGCCGTAGCATTTGGCCAAAACGTCCTTCCGGACGGCCTTGATGGTCTCCCGGGCGATGATCTTGCCGCCGATGGCGGCCTGGATGGGCACCTCGAACAGCTGCCGGGGGATGTTTTCCTTGAGCTTTTCGGCAATCCTGCGGCCCCGGGCGTACGCCTTGTCCTTGTGGACGATAAAGGACAGCGCGTCCACAATCTCCCCGTTTAAAAGGATGTCCAGTTTCACAAGCTCCGAGGGGCGATAGTCTGAAAATTCATAGTCCAGGGACGCATACCCCTTGGAACGGGACTTTAAGGCGTCAAAAAAGTCGTAGATAATCTCGTTGAGGGGCATGTCGTACCGCAACTCCACCCGGGACGCCTCCAGATAGATCATTTCCTTGTATTCGCCGCGCCGGTCCTGGCAGAGCTCCATGATGTTGCCCACATATTCCGGCGGGGTGATGATGGAGGCCTTGACAAAAGGCTCCTCGGCCAGCTCGATATGGGCCGGGTTCGGGTAATTGAGGGGGTTGTCCACCATGAGCACCGACCCGTCCGTCTTGGTGATGCGGTAAATGACGCTTGGCGCCGTGGTAATAAGCTCCAGGTCAAACTCCCGCTCAATCCGCTCCTGGATAATCTCCATGTGCAAAAGGCCCAGGAACCCGCAGCGGAAGCCGAAGCCCAGCGCCACCGACGATTCCGGCTCAAAGGTCAGGGCCGCGTCGTTGAGCTTGAGCTTTTCCAGCGCGTCCCGCAGATCGGGGTATTCCGCCCCGTCCACCGTATAGATGCCGGAGAAGACCATCGGCTGCGCCGGCTTATACCCCGGCAGGGGGGCGTCGGCGGGCCTGTCGGCGTCGGTCACCGTATCGCCCACCTGGGTGGTGGAGACATTTTTGATGCTGGCCGTCAGATAGCCCACATCTCCGGCGCTGAGTACATCGCAGGGCTCCAGGCCCACAGGGCGCATGTGCCCGATTTCCACCACCCGGTAAACGGCGTTTGTCCCCATCATCCGCACGTTCATGTCCCTGCGGAGCTGGCCGTCCATCAGCCGCAGATAGACGATAACGCCCCGGTATGCGTCGTACTGGCTGTCAAAAATGAGCGCCCGGAGGGGTTTTTGCGGGTCGCCCTTGGGCGCCGGGATGTTCTTGACGATGCCCTCCAGCACCTCGTCAATGCCGATGCCCAGCTTTGCCGAAATCTCGGGGGCGTCCATGGCGGGAATCCCGATGACATCCTCGATCTCCGCCTTGACCCTGGCGGGGTCGGCGGCGGGCAGGTCGATCTTGTTGACCACCGGAAAAATCTCCAGATTGTTCTCCAGGGCCAGATAGGTATTGGCCAGCGTCTGGGCCTCGATGCCCTGGGCCGCGTCCACCACGAGCACAGCCCCCTCGCAGGCGGCTAAGGACCTTGAGACCTCGTAATTGAAGTCCACATGGCCCGGGGTATCGATCAGGTTGAGGGTGTAGGTCTCCCCGTTCTGCGCCGTGTAGGTCAGCCCCACGGCGCGGGCCTTGATGGTGATGCCGCGCTCTCTTTCCAGCTCCATGTTGTCCAGAATCTGGTCTTCCATTTCGCGGGTGTCCACGGCGTTGCATTTCTCCAGCAGCCGGTCGGCCAGCGTTGATTTCCCGTGATCTATATGGGCAATAATAGAGAAGTTGCGTATCTTGTCTTGCTGTATCATAAATCATCCCTCTGGTGGTTTGCTTTGCTCAGTTGGCTGATGCCGGCAACGGTGTCCGCCATGATCCCGTCAATTTCAAGAAGGGTTTCATATAAGCCGGGGTACTTTTTCCGCAGGGTGTCATTGGCCAGCTTCCCCGGGACCTCGTCCTTCTCCCACGCCCTGCGGGCGTTCTCCACAAGGTTTGCCTCCGCGGCCTTCACAGCGGCGTCCAAAAGCGGCTCATGGGGCCTTGACGGGCTGCGGAGCGCCGAGAGCACCACATACAGGCTGTGGATCATGTACCGCGTCACCGCTTCCCGGACCGCCGCGTCGTCAATATCCATGAGCATGGCCGAGATGAGCATCGCCGCGTCCCGCACATGCCGCTCCCCGCTGGTTTGCACGTCCAGCACCAGCATGTCCGTATTTTTCGCGCGCGTTCTGCCGAGCATATAATCGGCGGTAACATCGTAATAATCGCAGGCTTTCAAAATGAATTCCAGCTTCGGCTCCCGGATGCCGTTTTCATAATGGGATAAGAGCGCCTGCGAAATGCCCAGATTGTCGGCCGCCTTCTTTTGGCTCTGGCCGCTGTCCCGCCGCAGGCTGGAGAGGATGGACGCAAAATCCGTTTTCATCTGTCGTGTCACCTGTCCGGTCGTCTGATATTACAGTCAGTATAGTATATCCTCCGTTATACTGTTTGTAAATACGAACTTATCCGAAAAAGGTCCGCCAGCGCTTGCACTTTTTACACAATGGTGGTAAAGTAGGGCGTTGGAGCATGAAATTTACGCAAGAACCGAGGTTTTTCATCATGTCAGTGTCGGAAAAGAAGGTTGTTATCGAGGGCTCGGGCAAGCATTGCCACGTCACGCGGGAAACGCTGGACGCCCTGTACGGCAAGGGCTTCGAGCTCCAGGTCAAAAAGCCGCTGTCCCAGCCGGGTCAATTTGCCTCAGAGCAGAAGGTCACTGTTGTCGGGCCCAAGGGACAAACCGTGGTCACCATCATCGGCCCCGTCCGCAAGTATAATCAGGTGGAGCTTTCCTTTACGGACGCGCGGGCTCTGGGCTTTACTGACGCCCCCATACGCGAGAGCGGCGATGTGAAAGGCAGCCCCGGCTGCAAGCTCATCGGCCCCGCGGGCGAGGCGACCATCAGCGAGGGCGTTATCATTGCCAAGCGGCACCTGCACCTGACGCCGGAGGACGCCGAGAAATTTGGCCTGAAGGATAAGCAGATCATCAAACTCAAGGTTGGCGGCGAAAGGGCCCTTATCTTCGACGAGGTTATCGCCCGCGTCGACCCCAACTACGCCACTTACGCGCACCTGGATTACGACGAGGTAAACGCGGCCGCGCTGTTCGGCGATATCACCACCGGCGAGATCATCGCCTGATAGACAAAAAAGGCTGCCGCTTGATGCGGCAGCCTTCGCTGCGTCTGAAGAAGATGAAGCTTAGAAAATGTTCAGCGCCAGCGTGAGAACGACAAAGACAATGGCAATCCATTTCGTCGCCTTTGCAAGCTTTGCGTCCAGCGTTTTTGCCTTGTTTCTGGACAGGAAGGTATCGGCCCCGCCGCTGATGACGCCGGAAATGCCTTCCGTTTTACCCGACTGGAGAAGCACGACCGCAATCAGCACAATACAGGTGATCAGCTGGAGAATGGTAATGACGATTGGCAAAATGATCATTCCTTTCAATACATGAAACGCCCTGCGCCCGCTGTGACGCCGCAGCGCGTACCGATGGTGAATGCCGTATTGGTCATGTTACCACAACTTCTTCTGCTTGACAAGCACTTTTTTTGGAGGCTGTTATGCTGTTTGATACCCACGCCCATTATGACGACGAGCAGTTCGACCAGGACCGGGACGCGCTGCTGGCCCAAATGCCGGAAAACGGCGTCTCCCTGATTGTCAACGCCGGCAGCAACCTGGAATCCTCAAAAAGAAGCCTTACGCTGACCGACGCCTACCCCTTTATCTACGCCGCGGCGGGCGTCCACCCCCACGACGCCAAGGATATGGACGATAAGACCTTATCCGAGCTGGAACAGCTTCTGCGGCACCCGAAGGCCGTGGCCCTGGGTGAAATCGGCCTGGACTACCACTACGACCACTCGCCCCGGGAGGTTCAGAAACAGCGGTTCCGGGAGCAGCTGGCCCTTTCAATATCCGCCGGCAAGCCGGTGATTATACATGAACGGGAGGCCGCCGCCGACACGCTGGAAATCCTCCGGGAGTATCCGGCGGCCCGGGGCGTATTCCACTGCTTCTCCGGCAGCTGGGAAACGGCAAAGCTGCTTCTGGACAAGGGTTGGTACCTGTCCTTTGCCGGCGTTATCACCTACAAGAACGCGCGGAAATCCCACGAGGTCATCACGCGGATGCCGAGAGAGCGCATCCTGATAGAAACCGACTGCCCGTACCTGGCGCCCGTCCCCATGCGGGGCCGCCGCAACTCTTCCCTCAATCTCCGGTACACCGCGGACAAGCTGGCCGAGCTCTTGGGGATAACTTTCCGGGAGGCCGCCGCGCTGACCATGGAAAACGGAAAGCGCCTATTCGGCCTGTGAGCCGTCTTTTCCGCATTATTTACACAAAAAGCAGACGCCGCGTTGGTAACGGCGTCTGCTTTTAATTTCAGAGAAGTGTTTGGCGGCGCTTTGTTTATTCTTTCGCCGCTTCCTTTTTCTCGCCGATGCTCAGGATGAGATTGAGGATAATCCCGAAGATGGCGGCGGCGGCGATGCAGGGGACGTTGAGGCCGAAGAAGGGGATATTGCCGCCAAAGGCGTACTGGCCGCCGATGCCGATGACCATGATGGTGGCGATGACGGCGATGTTCTTGGCGGAGAACATGTCCACCTTCTTGTCGATCATGATGGCGATGCCCTGGGCGGCGATGGCGCCGAAGAGATAGACCTCCAGACCGCCGATGACGGCCAGCGGGATGCCGTAGATGACCTTGATGAGGGGCGTGAAGAAGGAGATGACCATGGCAATGATCGCCGCAGCCACCAGCACGGGGATGGAGAACACCCGGGTGATGGCCATGGTGCTGATGTTCTCGCCATAGTTTGTGCCGGCGGGGCCGCCCACAAGACCGGAGATCATATCGGCGATGCCGTCGCCGATCAGGTTGCGGTCAAGCATGTCGGCAAGGCTGTACGGCATCTTTCTGCCTTTTTTCTCGGCCACGTCGTTTACGTAGATATCCAGCTGGTATATATGGGCGGTGGATTCCGGAATCGTGGCGATGGCGATGGGCATGATGGCCGCGACGGCCGCCAGGGAGAATTTAGGCAGCGTAAAGGCCGGGACGGCAATGGGCCCCCAGCTCCAGAGGGAGCTTGTAATGGCCGCTTCCGGTATTGACCGGAACATGTTGTAGTCGTCGCCGCCGACTGCATACAGGATACCCGCGGCGGCGCAGCCCGCCAGGGCGCCCAACAGCAGCGGCAGCTGGCCCAGGAAGCCCTTGAGGTACTTGGAGAACAGGATGGTCGCAAACAGCGTTACAAGAGAGATGATCCAGACCCAGCCCGAACCCAGAACGCCGACCGTGTCGGCCTTCGGCGCGGCGTCGGCAAGGGCGGTGCCCGCCAGGGACAGGCCGATAATCATGGCAACGGAGCCGGTGACGGCGGGGGGAAGGATCTTCTCAACGATGGCGCGCCCGGAAATACGAACGAGGATGCCAGCCGCGATGGAGACAAGACCGGACATGATGATGCCAAACTGCGCGATGGAGATCAGCTCCGCCGGGAGGATGCCCGTGGCCTGCCAGGAGGCGATCTGCTCCGCCGACCCCTGGGCGGTGACGAGGCTGAATATCGCCGTCAGGTAGGCAAAGCTGGACCCGTAGTAGAGGGGGATCTTCTTGCCGGTGACAAGGATGAAGCAAAGGGTGGCAAGACCGCTGGCAAAGATGGTTGTGGACACCTGGAAGCCCGTGATCAGGGCGACGGCCACCGTGGCGGGGAACATGACGATAACCTGCTGCAGGGCATACAGCAGCAGCTTGATGGGGGATGGCCGTTCATCGGGGAGATATCCGGCGAGTACTTTGGTGTTTTTCATAATTGCGGCTCCTCTTTTTAATATATTTATTTCTCATTGATGACAACATTTGTTACGCCGTCCTGCTCGGACAGGTGGACCGCCACGACCTCGCTCAACGACGTGGGGATGTTTTTGCCCACAAAGGTGGCCTTGATGGGCAGCTCGCTGTGGCCCCTGTCCACCAGCACCGCCAGCTGCACCCTGGCCGGCCGCCCGATTTCCATGACCGCGTCCAGCGCGGCGCGGGCGGTCCGCCCTGTGAAAATCACGTCGTCCACAAGGACCACGGTTTTGCCTTCCACGGAGAAGGGGACGTTGGTCTCGGACAGGACGGGGTCCACGCCAATCTTCTCCAAATCGTCCCGGTAGAGCGTGATGTCCAGCGCGCCGACCGGGATGTCGGAGTTGTCGATGTCCTTGATGTTTTTCGCCAGGCGGCGGGCCAGCGGAATCCCGCGGGTCTTGATCCCGATGAGGCAGAGGTTCTCCGTCCCGTGGTTCTTTTCGATGATCTGGTGCGCCATCCGGACCAGAACACGGCGGACATCGTCCTCGTTCATAATCTGCGCCTTGAATTTCATGTCTTTAACCTCAGTAACGACAGCCGACGGCAAAAAAACGCCTTGTCCGGGCATGCGGACAAGGCGATTATGCTTAAATCGACATTGATTGTATATCGAATTATAACAAACCTTGCCGGCATCACAGTACCAGTTTAAAGATTCTGCTACATATAGTATTCCAAAAAAACAAAATATCAAGAGGTTGTTTCGATTTTTGTGAAATATTTTATCGAAAATTATCGAACCGGCGGTATTCACTGTCAAAACGCCGGGGGCAGCCTGCCGATGGCCGCGGCCCGCGCAGAACTCGAAGAGTTTAGGCGACAGCATGAGAGGCTGCCGCAAAGGGCGGGCGATTGATAATCGCCCCTACACGTGTGGTTCAAACTGAGCAAAACCACACGATCTCGTAGGGAACGGTTATCAACCGTTCCGAAATGCCCGTTTTGCGGCAGCCTCTCAAATGGCAATGCTCTGATTAATTAAGCGGTCAGGTGATAATGGCCTGGAGGATGAAATTCAAGACAAACAGCAGGGCGGAAACCCAGAGGATGGGGTGCGTGCTCTTGATTTCCCCTTTGAACAGCTTGACCACGCAGTAGAAGATGAAGGCCGCCCCGATGCCGTAGGAGATGTTGTAGCACAAGGCCATGAATACCGCGGCGAAAAAGGCGGGAATCGCGTCCTCAAGGCTGGCCCACTTGATGTCGGCGAAGGACGACATCATCATGACGCCGACCACCACAAGGGCCGGGGCCGTGGCCGCCATGGGGATGGCGCTGACAAAGGTGGCCAGAAACGCGCTGATGATAAAGCAGATCGCCGTGACGACGCTGGTGAGGCCTGTCCGGCCGCCCTCGCTGATGCCGGCGGCGCTCTCAATGTAGGTGGTGGTGTTGGAGGTGCCGAAAATCGCGCCGATGGAGGTGGCGATGGCGTCGGCAAAGAGGGCCTTATCCATTTTGGACTTAAAGCCGGCGTTTTCCTCCAGGGCCTTTTCGTCCTCTTCACTGAAGATGCCGCTGCGGCGGCCCGTGCCGATGAAGGTGCCGATGGTGTCAAAGGTGTCCGACAGGCTGAAGGCGAAGATCGTCACCAGTACCAACGGGATTTTAGCGCCCGTTGTAAACAGCGAGGCAATCCCCACCTCGGGGTCGAAGATGACGCCGAAGGTGGAGGGCAGGGCCGCCAAAGTCTCTGTGAAGCTGATGGTTTCGCCGGTTTTCGTCACGCCCATGAAAATACCGATAATGGTGGAGGCGATGATGCCGATTAAGATAGCGCCCTTGACCTTTAACAGCAGGAGAATGACGATGAGAAGCAGCCCGATGAGAAACAGCCACAGGGCCGGCGTGTTGAAATTGGACATGGCCGGAACGCCGGCGGCAAAATTGACGACGCCCGCGTCCACAAGGCCGATATAGGCGATAAAGATGCCGATGCCGCCGCTGATGGCGTGCTGGAGGCCTTTCGGAATCGCCTTAATGATGTGTTTGCGCAGCTTTGTAACGGTGATGATAATATTGACAATACCGCAGATAAAGACCATGGACAGCGCCTGCTGCCAGGTAAAGCCGAGGCCGAAGCAGACCGTATAGACAAAAAAGGCGTTGAGCCCCATGCCGGGCGCCTGGGCATACGGCACATTGGCAACGAGCCCCATCACCAGCGTGCCGATGGCGGCGGCAATGATGGTGGCCAGGAACACCGCGCCCCACTCCATGCCGGCCTGACTGAGGATCGTCGGGTTGACCGCGATGATATATGCCATGGTGAAAAACGTGGTAATCCCTGCAATGAGTTCCGTCGAGACCTTTGTGCCGTTTTCCCGTAGTTTGAACATATTGTCCTTCCTCTCTGTTTGATAAACTGCCTGAGAACAAGCATATTTTACCGGAATCGACCGCTGGCGACAATATTTTCCCGCCACATTTATTCTACGCCGATTGCATAAAAATAAGCTTTTAAAATGGGGAGAATGCAACAATATGCAGTCCCGCGGCGTGGGCGCGCCGTTATTCCATAACGCAGCAGGGCCGATTTGGCCGATAAAACCGTTAAAAACCACGCATGCTAATAGCGTCATGAAATTAATTCTCGCGGAAAGCGGTATGGATATTGGGATGTCAACATACAAACGTCTGACAGAGGTTTATGAAAAAGCGGCCAAGATCACCTTTGACGCCACGGCAAGAATCGTCCTGATGAGCGACTGCCACCGGGGCGACGGCAGCTGGGTGGACAACTTTTTGCACAACCAGCATTTGTATTACGCGGCCTTGAAATATTACTATCAGAACGGCTTTACCTATATCGATTTGGGCGACAGCGAAGAGCTGTGGAAGTTTCACAACCTGGAGAATATCAGCAAGATCTATGTCGACCTCTACAGGCTGCTCCACCAGTTCTACAGGGAAAGGCGCCTGTACATGATCTTCGGCAACCATGATATCGAGAAGAGGGACCCCGCCTACGCCCGGCGGCACATGGCCCGGTTTTACGACAGCCACCGGGACGAATACGAGCCGCTCTTCGAGGGCATCAGGGTCCACGAGGGGCTCATTTTGCAAAGCACGGACACCGGGCGGGAGCTGTTCCTCGTCCACGGCCATCAGGGTGATATCAAGGACGACCAGCTCTGGCGGACCGGGCGCTTTTTTGTCTACCACTTCTGGCGCCGGATGGAGCACATCGGCTTCCGCGACATTACCAGCGCGGCAAAAAACAACATCAAGAAGAAAAGGGTGGAGCGCCAACTGACCCGGTGGGCTTTGGACCACGGCAAATACATTATCGCCGGGCATACCCACCGGCCCACCTGTCCGCTGGACACGAACAACCCGTATTTCAACGTGGGCAGCGCCGTCCATCCCAGCTGCATCACGGCCATGGAGCTGGTGCAGAACACGCTGACGCTGGTCAAATGGAGCGTCCGGACGAAGGAGGACGGCGTTTTATACGTCCGCCGCCAGGAAATCGCCGTGCCGAGACGGCTGTAAGGCGGCTCGCCCCGCCCGTCACACCACATATAAAATTTCCATCTCCGGCAGGGCTTTCCCCAAACGCTCCCGGAAGAAGGCCTCGCCCTCCGCCCGCAGCTGTTCCCTGTACCAGTACTTGCCCCGGCCGCGGCCGGTCTGGCGCGCCTTGTCATATAGGACCGGCGCGTTGGGGAACGCCTCGGTGTTGATGGCGTGGTGCACAAAGCTGTAGGTCATGAAGATAATCTCGATAAAGGCGGTCTTTTTCACCGCCGGGCTCAATTCCTCCGCCAGCGTGTCAATCAGCTCGCCGTAGAGCTTCTGCCAGTTGTCCATCAGGATGACCGGCGCGATGAGAAGCCCCGTTTTATACCCCGCGGCGTTCATGAGGTTGAGGGCGCGGATGCGGTCGGTTAGCTGCGAGGTGCCGTATTCCACATGCCGGATGATGTGGTCCGGGTTGACGCTCATGCGGAAAATGGTCTTGCCCTTATGGTCCAAAGCCGCCAGTTTTTCCACCATGTGAAACTTCGTCGGGAAAGTGATGAACCCCCTGGCGTTTCGTGCAAATTCC
>JAJUHI010000035.1 GCA_029267955.1 Sporobacter termitidis
GGCCATCATGCCGCTGTCAATCGCGGGCTTTGCCAATATGACGGCGCTGTCCACTTCCACCGACCCGGACGCGGCCTCGCTGCCCTTTGACAGGCGGCGCGGCGGCTTCGTCATGGGCGAGGGCGCGGGCGTGCTGATACTTGAAGAGTATGAGCATGCGAAAAGGCGCGGCGCGCGCATCTACGCGGAGGTCACCGGCTACGGCACCACCTGCGACGCCTACCATATAACGGCCCCCGACCCGGAGGGCGGCACCACAGCCCGCGCGCTGATGGACGCCTATACGGAAACCGCGCCGCGAAAGGGCGTCATCTATATCAACGCCCACGGCACCGGCACGAAGCTCAACGACGAGGCGGAGACAAACGCCATCAAAAAAGCGTTTTCCGACCGCCTTGGCGATGTGGTTGTCAGCTCCACAAAGTCCATGACGGGGCACATGCTGGGCGCGGCCGGCGCCGTGGAATGCATCATCTCCGTCCTGGCGGTGAACACGGGGATTGTGCCGCCCACGGCGGGTCTTCACGAGCAGGACCCGGCCTGCGACCTGGACTGCGTGCCGCTGACGGCGCGCAAGGCCGACCCCGTGACGGCGATTTCCGTATCCATGGGCTTTGGCGGACACAATGCCTGCGTGGCCTTTTCAAAGCTTGAGGGATAGCCTGGATGTCCGGCAGCGGCTTATTATGCATGCATACATATGCGTGCATACAGCGAGCACGTGTACCAAAGGAAAAGACTCGGCGGCAGCCGTACCGGCAGGGCCGGCAGCGTCACGGCAGGCGGGTTTGCCGCCCGACAGCAGATAGGGGAGCGCTATGGAATTAAAGGATATCAGACAGCTGGCCCTGCTCATGAAGGAGACGGGCCTGACAGCTTTGGAATATACCCGGGGCGACACCAGCATCCGGATGGAGCGCGGCGTGTCGCAATGCCCCGCGCCCTCCGGCGGCGGGCCGAAAGCGGAGAATGCCGCCCCGCCGGCGGCAACACCGGCCGCCCAGGAGACGGAGGCCGGCGGCGATATCTGGACGGTCACATCGCCGATGGTGGGGGTGTTTTACACCGCGCCGGCCCCCGACCAGAAGCCCTATGTGTCGGTGGGCGACCATGTGAACGCCGGCGATGTGTTGTGTATTATTGAGGCAATGAAGATGATGAATGAGATCACCGCGGAGAAAAGCGGCGTAATTACCGAAATATGTGTCGGAAACAAGCAGATTGTCGAATACGGCCATCCGCTGTTCCGCCTCCGGCTGGACTGACAGGCGCGATTTTCTCGGCATCAGACAGCGCAAAGGAGATGCAGCATTGAACAGAACAGAGATTATGGGGATTCTGCCGCACCGCGACAACATGCTGTTGATCGACGAGGCGGCTGTTGAGGAAGGAAAGGCCCGGGGCAAATATCACGTCCGGGGCGACGAATGGTTTTTAAAGGGCCATTTTCCCGGAAATCCCGTGGTACCCGGGGTCATTTTGTGTGAAATTCTCGCCCAGTCCGCCTGCGTGCTGTTGGCGGGCGAGGCGGAGGGGGCCACGCCCTTCTTTACCGGCCTTGACAAGGTTAAATTCAAAACGCCCGTTCGGCCGGGCGACACGCTGGAAACCGAATGCGTCATAACAAAAGCAAAGCCGCCCTTTTATTTTGCCGAAGGACAGGGCAGCGTCAACGGGAAGGTCTGTGTCAAGGCGGAATTTTCCTTCGCTTTGGTCAGGGACGGCAGGTGACAACGTGTTTTCAAAGATACTGATTGCAAACCGTGGCGAGGTGGCCATCCGGATTATCCGCGCCTGCAAGGAAATGGGCATTTCCACCGTGGCGGTGTATTCCACCGCCGACAAGGAGGCGCTCCATGTGGCTCTGGCCGACCAGAGCGTCTGCATCGGCGAACCGGCCCCCGCCGACAGCTATTTAAACGCCGAACGGATCATCAGCGCCGCCCTCATCACCGGCGCCCAGGCCATCCATCCCGGCTACGGCTTTTTGTCGGAGAGCCCGCGCTTTGCCGAGCTGTGCCGGAAAAACAACATCGACTTCATCGGCCCCTCGCCGGAGGTCATCTCGCTGATGGGCGACAAGGACAGGGCCCGGCAGATCATGAAGGAGGCGGGCATTCCCGTCATACCGGGCACCGATATCCTAAAAAGCGCCGAGGAGGCCAAAAAAGCCGCGGCGGAGCTCGGCTATCCGGTGCTGATCAAGGCCCGTTCCGGCGGCGGCGGCAAGGGGATACGGATTGTATCCGGCCCGGAGGAGATGGAAAACGCCTTTCACACCGCCGCCGCGGAGGCCCTGGCCGCCTTCGGGGACGGCGCGGTCTATCTGGAAAAACAGATTAAGCCCGCCAAGCATATCGAGGTCCAGATTCTGGCCGACGAGACGGGCAATACGGTCTGCCTGGCCGAGCGCGAATGCTCCATCCAGAAGGGCAACCAGAAGCTGGTGGAGGAATCGCCGTCGCCCGCCGTGGACGACCGGCTGCGGGACCGGATGACCCGGGCGGCGGTAAAGGCCGCCAAAACGGTGGGATACTGCAACGCGGGGACGATTGAGTTCCTGCTGGATAAGGACAACAACTTTTACTTCATGGAGATGAATGTCCGCCTGCAGGTGGAGCATGGCGTCACCGAGCAGATTACCGGCATCGACATCGTCAAGTGGCAGATACGGATTGCCGCCGGCGTCCCCTTAAGCTTTACGCAGAAGGACGTGACCATCGCGGGCAGCTCCATCGAATGCCGCATCAACGCCGCCGCCGTGGGGAAGGTGTCCTTCCTGCATGTGCCGGGCGGGCCCCGCGTCCGCTTTGACAGCGCGCTGTGGACGGGATACCAGGTGCCGCCCTATTACGATTCGCTGTTGGGCAAGCTGATCGTCCATGCGTCGTCCCGGGAAGAGGCCATCCGCAAAATGCACGCGGCCCTGTGCGAGCTGGTGATCGACGGCGTGCCGAACAACATCGACGAGCAGCTTTCCATCGTGTCGGACCGGCGCTTTTTAAGCGGCGACTACAACACCGATTTTATGAAAGAGCGTGGTGACAGCTGATGGCTCTTGAGGCCTTTTTCAAGAAACCGAAAAACGAGCTGGAGAAAGGCGGCCGGCTGCCGAAAATCAAACCGGAGACGGCGCAGTACGAGCTGTGCGAGAAATGCCCGGACTGCGGCAGCGAAATCCCGCTGAGCGCTTTGTGGGAGAACATGCACCAGTGCCGGTGCGGCCACTGCTTCCGGATGAACGCCCGGGAGCGCATCCGCCTCCTTGCCGACAAGGACACCTTTACCGAGTTGTACGGGGATATGCAGAGCGCGGATATTCTCAATTTCCCCGGTTATAAAAATAAACTGGAGAGCACCAGGACCTCGGCGCGGGAACTGGAGGCGGTTATCTGCGGCGAAGCCAGAATCGGCGGGTACCCCTGCGCCCTGTTCGTCATGGACCCGTATTTTATGATGGGCAGCATGGGCACCGTCGTCGGCGAGAAAATCACGCTGCTGTTTGAGTACGCAATCGACAGGCGCCTGCCCGTTTTAGGCTGCACCGTCTCCGGCGGGGCCAGGATGCAGGAGGGGATTCTGTCTCTGATGCAGATGGCCAAAACCAGCGGCGCGGTAAAAAAACACTCGGACGCGGGGCTTTTATATATCGCGCTGCTCACCGACCCGACCACGGGCGGCGTGACGGCCAGCTTTGCCATGCAGGGCGATATCATCCTCGCCGAGCCCGGCGCCACCATCGGCTTTGCCGGCCAGCGCCTTGTGGAGCAGACCACCAGGAAAAAGCTGCCCGCCGGCTTCCAGAAGGCCGAAACGGTCCTGGAGCACGGCTTTCTCGATATGATTGTGCCGCGGCCTGAGCAAAAGCGCGTTATCACCGCGCTGCTGGCGCTGCACAGGCCGGAAGGAGAGAACCATGAAGTCGGCGTATGACTATGTCAAGACCGCCCGGTCAAATGACCGCCAGACCGGGCTTGATTATATAACCCACATTTTTAAAGGCTTTATCGAGCTGCACGGCGACCGGCGCTTTGCCGACGATCCGTCGGTGGTGGGCGGCCTGGCCTGGCTGGACGATACGCCCTTCACCGTCATCGCCATCGAGCGCGGCCGGGACACGAAAAGCCGCATCAAGCGCAATTTCGGCATGGCCCACCCGGAGGGGTACCGCAAGGCGCTGCGGCTCATGCGCCAGGCGGAAAAATTCAACCGCCCGGTGGTTTGCTTTGTGGACACCTGCGGCGCTTATCCGGGCGTGGGCGCGGAGGAGCGTGGGCAGGGGCAGGCGATTGCGGAGAATATCATGGAGATGACGGCGCTTCGGGTGCCGATTTTGTCGATTCTTGTGGGCGAGGGCGGCAGCGGCGGCGCGCTGGCGCTGGCGGTGGCAAACGAGGTGTGGATGCTGGAAAACGCCACCTATTCCGTCATCGCGCCGGAGAGCTGCGCCAATATCCTCTGGCGCGATCCGGAGAAGGCGCCGGAGGCGGCGGAGAGCCTGCGCCTGACGGCCCAGGACAATTACGAGTTGGGGGTTGTGGAGCGGATTATCTCCGAAAAGGGCGGCGACGCCCAGCGGCTGTTTGCCTCCCTGGCGGCGGATATCTTGAGCTGGTATATGAAAATGAAGGCCTATACGCCGGAGGAACTGGCGGAGATGCGGTACAGGCGCTTCCGTCAGCTGGGCGTGCCAAAGGCGCCGTAAAAAGAGAGAAGGGGCGGCTATGACAATCAAGATCACCACCGACAGCACCTGCGACCTGTCAAAAGAGCTGCTGGACAGTTACGATATCGCCGTCACCGCGCTGTATATCATCAAGAGGGGCCAGCCCTACCGGGACGGTATCGACATCACGCCGGCTGAGATTTTTAAATTTACGGACGCCACCGGGGAGTTCTGCACCACCGCGGCCGTCAGTACCTTTGACTACACGACCTTCTTTGAGAAGTACGCCGCAGATTACGACGCGGTGATTCATGTCAGTCTCGGCTCGGGCTTTTCCCTGTGCTACGCGAATGCCGTGGCTGCCGCGGGGAATTTTAAGAATGTCCATGTGGTCGATTCCGCCAACCTGTCCTCGGGGCAGGGGCACGTCGTTCTGGCGGCCGCCGAGATGGCGCGGGAAGGGCTCGAGCCCGGGGAGATCCTGCGCCGGTTGGCGGATTTGACAGGGCGGGTGGAAACGAGCTTTCTCATCGACCGGCTGGACTATATCTACAAGGGCGGGCGGTGCTCCCTGGCAACCGCCATGGGGGCCAACATCCTGCACCTGCGGACCTGCGTGGCCGTCGCCGGCGGCAAAATGCAGGTGGTTAAAAAATACCGGGGGAGCTTTCCCCGGTGCGTGGACACCTACGTCCGGGACCGGTTGTCCGGCCGCTGCGATCTGGAGCTGGGCAGAATATTCATCACGCACCCGGCGGCGGGAGAGGACGCGGTGGCGGCGGCCCGCGCGGCCATCCGGCAGACCGCGCCCTTTGAGCAGATCATTGAAACAAGGGCCGGGTGCACCATCTCCGCCCACTGCGGGCCGAAGACGTTGGGCATCCTGTTTATACGCAAATGAAGAGGAAGGCAGCTTAATAAGACCATGGTGACATTTCAGGATGTGAGAGACAACCCGGCGATCAGAACCTATATCAAGAAGGCCGACGAGGCCCTGGCAGCGCTGGGTTATACCGAGCACGGCTTTGCTCACGCGGGCAAGGTGGCGGAGGTCAGCAAATATATCCTGGAGACGCTGGGGTATCCACAGCGGGAGGTGGAGCTGGCGCAGATCGCCGGTTTTCTCCACGATATCGGCAATCTCGTCAACAGGAGCGAACACTCCCAGAGCGGCGCGGTCATGGCCTTCCGGATTCTCGATAATCTCAACTGCGACCCGGAGGGCATCGCCACGGTCACCGCGGCCATCGGCAACCACGACGAGGGGACGGGCGTCGCCGTCAACCCCGTGGCCGCGGCGCTGATTCTGGCCGACAAGAGCGACGTGCGGCGCAGCCGCGTGCGCAACAAGGAGACCATCAACCTGGATATCCACGACCGCGTGAACTACTCCGTCAAGAAGTCGATCCTGAAAATCAACGAGGAAAAAACGCTCATCAAGCTCAAACTGGATATCGACACCCGCTACGGCTCCGTCATGGACTACTTTGAGATTTTCCTCGGCCGCATGATCATGTGCCGCAAGGCCGCCGAAACACTCAACCTCCAGTTCAAGCTGATCATCAACGAACAGCAGCTGCTGTAAAGTTAAGAAAATTGCAAAATCAAAGCCTGAGACGCCGGGCGCATGATACCGGCAGCTCAGGCTTTTTGATAAAAAAGAGGCTGTTGCAAAACGGCGGGCGATTGAAAACCATGTCATTTTGACATGGTTACCGCCCCTACAAGTTGTGGTTTCAATGGCAACACACGAATTTGTAGGGAACGGTTATCAACCGTTCCGAAATGATCGTTTTGCAACAGCCTCTTCAATTAACGCTAAAACAAGCAGGGGAGCTTTGACGCGACGGCGTGGCAGACGTCGCACCTTGTGCGGCATAACGCCGTATCGGCAAGGATACCGTTTCTCTCCGCGCAGTCGCGCAGGCCCGCCGGGCCGCTATTCATGAGGGCGGACAAGTACGGGCTTTGATAGGGGTCATACCGCCGCATGATATCGACAATGTCCTCCGTATAGCAGTTGCCGATCACAAAACCGCAGAGCATCATATCCCCGTTCGGCGCGATGGAAATGCTCCCCGCGTTCCGGGGCTCGTCGCAGGGCTCGTCGCAGGGCTCGGATAAGTCCTCGGCGGGCGAGTTGAAATACGCCGCCAGATACCGGGCGGCATTACCTGTCAGGCTGACCGTGGTGTCTTCAAACGGGAGCCCCACCTCCCGGAGCGCGCCCAGGATCTCTTTTGTCCTGTTGTTATACGGGTTGCGGTGGCTTTTGTCCACGAGCCAGCAGGGGTAAAAACAGGCGCCGGGGATGCCGGCTTCCTTGACGGCTGCGCCAAACCATTTTACCGGCTCTAAGGGGATGGTTTCCTGATGGAAGGCGTCAACGGAAATCAGCAGGCTGTTGATGCCGGCATCGGCCAGCATCGCCGCAACCCTCCTGATTGCCATGCGGTCTGAAGAGAAAAAGCCGCTGGTAATCAGCTGCCGCGTCTTAATGCCGCAGTCCGCGGCCTTTTGATGTATGGCGCAGACAGCCTCGGGATACAAAAGCGGCTCGCCGCCGAAGGTCATGACGGAGGCAATCCCGAAAAGGCGCGACAGCTTTTCAACGGCTTCCGCCGCCTTTTTGCTGTCAACGCAAGGTGCAGCGTCTCCGCGGCTAGTGAAGATACCGTTTTGACAGTGCCTGCAGCTACCCGGACATTGATATGTGACGATGAACTCGATTCTGTCGATGTTCAGATAGCTTTGTGGATTTGCTTTCATAACCGGACCTCTTTTCAATTAAATTAGGTATTCTCAATTGAAAAGCGGTGCAGTCAGCTGACAACAAGCTCAGCTAAAGTCAAGCTGTTTACCCGGTGCAATCTGTTGTCAGATGCTCTGACTGCACCGGGCGGTTAAGTCGCAGGTTTCTTCTCAAAGACTTCACATCCCTTGTTTAAGATACTCTTACTTTACTAAAGAATTTATCAACAGTAAATACCATTACTGTAACATATAGAAAACAGGAGCGGCGTTTGAGCCGCTCCTGTGCTGACATATGGTGATTTTATCCCCGCTGCTTGTTCAGTATTCGGCGCAGCTGCGGGCCGGCAACGGACGCCAGAATGATTTTGACCGCGTCGCCGGGGAGGAAGGGCAGGACGCAGGCCGCCAGGGCGGCCGCCAGCGTGTATTTTAAGGAAATCATAATCCATATCGTGCCGAGGGCGTACAGGACTATCGTTCCCAGTACCATGGCGGCGGGGTAAAGCCATTTCTTCGACCCGAATTTGTCGATGAGGATTCCGATAATAAAGGCGCAGGGGATATATCCGATGAGAAAGCCGCCTGTGGGTCCGACGAGTTTTTGCGCGCCGCCGGTAAAGCCGGAAAAGACAGGCAGCCCGATAAAGCCGATCAGCAGGTAGAGCGCTACGGCGATGGTGCCGGTCTTCCAGTTTGTCGACGAGGCGGCTATGTAGATGACAAACGTCGCCAGCGACAGCGGGACGGGGCTGACGGGGATAATGATCGTCAGAGGCGCCAGGACGCATAAAACGGCGGCGAACAGGGCCGCGTAGATCATGGGTCTGAGTTTCATACGATGGTCCTTTCTTGAAATGATGGTGCAAGCGGCAAGTTAGAAAGACGCAGAGCGGTAATAAGAGGGCGATTGCCGGTCACTTCGCTCATTTGGCCGGGCGGATGCGGACCTCGCCCGAGGACAGCGCCCCGGTGGCGCCGTCCTCATAACGGACGATCAGGCGGCAGTCGTCGTCGATATCCAGGGCCAGCGCCCGGCGCGTACCGTCGACGGTGAGGACGTCAATCTCGCGCCCGAGGATAATGGACATGCTTTTATAGTCGGCCAGATAGGATTTGTCCGACAGGTTTTTGTAATAGTGCCAGAACCGTTTCAGAATGTCGGCAATCAGGCGGCTTTTTAAACCCGGCGCGGCGGTGCTGGCGACGGCGGCGGCGATATCCTGAAGTTCTCCCGGGAAACCGGCTTCCGGCGGCGCGACGTTGATGCCGATGCCCAGAACGGCGTATTCCATCCCGCCGCTTTCCATGTCAAAGGCGCCTTCGGTCAGGATGCCGCAGACTTTTTTGCCATTGATATAGACGTCGTTGACCCACTTGATGCCGGCAGCCGCGCCGGCGACCGCCTCCAATGCCCGGGCCACCGCGACGGCAGCGGCGGTGGTGATGCGGGTGGCGTCTGCGGCGGTGGTGTCCGGGCGCAGCAGGAGGCTGAAATAGACGCCGGTGCCGGCGGG
This sequence comes from Sporobacter termitidis, assembly GCA_029267955.1. GTDB lineage: Bacteria > Bacillota > Clostridia > Oscillospirales > Oscillospiraceae > Sporobacter > Sporobacter termitidis_A. The sequence goes on from JAJUHI010000035.1 coordinate 8,935, forward strand.
GGAGTAAAAGGTCCGCCCGAACCGGCCGCGGCCCGCCGTCTGCTCCTCCGCAGCGATGACCTTGCCCTCGGGCGCGCCCTGACCGGCCAGCTTCTTCAGCAGCGTGTTGGTGGAGTCCAGGGACTTATAAACGTCGATATCAAAAACTCCGGCAAGTTCGCTCAGATGCTTTTTGATGGCGGCGGGGGACAGGATATCGTCCTCTTCCGCCAGGCAATAGCCCTTGTTTGTCACGGCATGGATTGTATGCCCGTCGGCCTCCAGCGCCTTTACCGCCTTCCAGACGGCGTTGCGGCTGACGTGCAATTGACTGGCCAGTGCGGCGCCGGACAGATATGCGCCCTTGTTTTTCTCCAGGGCGTCCAACACCTGGTCTTTAAGTTCCATTTTCTTCACCTGCAGTGTGAATTTCGTCCAGTATAAAATCAAAACGGCATATTGTCAACTATAGAAGAAAAATTGGTGACAATTAAAATTCGGCAAAGACAAAAACCCTTGCCCGACAAGGATAATCCGCAGGGCAAGGGCTCTGTATTTGACGTGTAGTTCAGCCGTTAATCAGCTTTTTCAGCAGCTCTTCTGCTTCCAGGGCGTTGGCCCGGCCTTGGGACGCGCGCATCACGGCGCCTACCAAGGCCTTGATGGCCTTTTCCTTACCGGATTTGTAGTCCTCGACGGATTTGGGGTTTTCCGCGATGGCCGTCCGGCAGAGGGGCTCCAGAGAAGCCGGGTTGAAGCCTACCAGGTCCGCTTCGGTCAAAAAGGCCGTCGCCGGCTTGCCCGATTCCAGCATCTGTCCGAAGACGCGCTTGGCCACGTTCCGGCTGATTTTGTCGCTCTCCAGGAGCTTAATGAGCTCATTTAACTGTGCGGCGGTGACGGGGGGCGACCAGTTTTCACGCTCGGCCTCCGTCTGGATCAGGGCGAACATCTGTGTGACAATAAAGGTCGCCGCGGTTTTCGGGGTCTTGACGCCCGCCGCCGCTTCCTCAAAGTATTCGGCCACCTTCCGGTACTTTGTCAGCATCCGGGCGTCGGCCTCGGGCACGCCCAGCTCTTCCACATACCGGGCGCGTTTGGCGTCCGGTAGCTCCGGGATGGCGCTCTTCAGCCGTTCAAGCACCGAGTCCGGGATGACGACGGGGATGATGTCCGGCTCGGGGAAGTAGCGGTAATCGTCGGCGTTTTCCTTGTCCCGCAGGCTGCTGGTGGTGCCGGTATCGGCGTCAAAATGGCGCGTCTCCTGCTCGACAATGCCGCCGGCGGAGAGGATTTCCTCCTGGCGCTCATATTCGTACTCGATGGCGGTCGCCACGGAGACGAAGGAGTTGAGATTTTTGATCTCGGAGCGCACGCCAAGCTCGGCTTCTCCCTGACGGCGCAGGGAAATGTTGACGTCGCAGCGCAGGGACCCCTCCTGCATCCGGCAGTCGGAAACGCCCACAGCCCGCAGAATCTGCTGCAGCTTCTCCAGGTATTCCGTAGCCTCGGCAGCGCTGCGGAAGTCCGGCTCCGTGACGATCTCAATAAGGGGCACCCCGCCCCGGTTGTAGTCAATACAGACCGCGCCGCCCTGATGCACCAGCTTAGCGGCGTCCTCCTCGATGTGGATGCGCGTGATGTTGATCTTTTTGCCGCTGTCCAGCATGACCCAGCCGCCCTCGCACAGGGGCTGCTCGTACTGGGAAATCTGATACGCCTTGGGCAGGTCGGGGTAGACGTAGTGCTTGCGCGCCATGATCGAGCGCCTGTTGATTTTGCAGTTGAGGGCAAGCCCTGCCATGACGGCGTATTCCACGACGCTCTGGTTTAAAACCGGCAGGCTGCCGGGCTGCCCGGTGCAGACGGGGCAGCAGTGGGTGTTGGGCGCGCCGCCGAATTCCGTCGTGCAGGCGCAGAAAATTTTTGTCTTGGTAGACAGTTCAACGTGGGTTTCAAGCCCGATGACCATCTCGTAGGTTTTCATCACAGCGTCACCCCCATACCGGAATCCTTGCAGAACGCGCCGGAGGTTTCGCGCTCAAAGGCCAGCGCGGTGTTTAAAATGATGTCTTCCCGGAACTTGCCGCCGATGAGCTGCAGGCCGATGGGGAGGCCCTTTTCGTCAAAGCCGCAGGGGACGGAGACGGCGGGCAGGCCGGCGATGTTCGCCGAACAGGTCAGGATATCCGTCTGGTACATCTCCACCGGCGTCATGTCCGCCCCGAATCGAAGGGCCGTCACCGGCACGGTGGGCGTCAACAACACGTCGCAGCCGGTGAACACCTTGGCAAATTCGACGACGATGCTCCGGCGCAGGAGCTGGGCTTTGTTGTAGTAGGCGTCGTAATAGCCGGCGCTGAGGACGTACGTGCCCAGCAGGATGCGACGGCGGACCTCCGGGCCGAAGCCCTCGCTACGGGTGCGGCAGATAAAGTCGTTCAGGTCGTTAAAGTCGTCGGTGCGGTAGCCGTACCGCAGCCCGTCATAGCGGCCCAGGTTCGACGAGGCCTCCGCGCAGGCCAGAATGTAGTAGGTGGGCAGCACGTATTTGAGCATCGGGAAGTCCAGGCTGACAACCTCGGCTCCGAGTTTTTTGTAAAGGGAGACGGCGTTGTCAAGCGCCTTCCCGATGGAGTCCGGCAGGCCCTCAAAAAACTCTTTCGCGATGCCGATTTTCAGGCCCTTGACATTCCCGGTGAGTTTGCCCGACACCGGCTCGGCGCCGCGGCTTGTCATGTCGCCGGGGTCTTTTCTGCAAATGGCGTCAAACACCAGCGCCGCGTCCTCCACGCACGTCGTAATTGGGCCGATTTGATCCAGGGAGGAGCCGTAGGCGATGAGGCCCCGGCGGGAAACGGCGCCGTAGGTGGGCTTGAGGCCGACCAGCCCGCAGAAGGAGGCCGGCATGCGGATACTGCCGCCTGTGTCGGAGCCGATGCCGTACACCGCCAGGCCGCCCGCCACCGCCGACGCCACGCCGCCGGAGCTGCCGCCGGCCACGTGTTCGGTGTTGTGCGGGTTTCTGGAGCCGCCGAAATAGGAGTTTTCGCAGGTGGAGCCCATGGCGAACTCGTCCATGTTGCCCTTGCCGATCATGACGGCGTTTTGGCCCTTCAAGCTCTCCCAGACGTCCGCGTCGAAAATCGGCACGTAATTTTCCAGCATGCGGGAAGCGCATGTTGTCCGGATGCCCTTGGTGGAGATGTTGTCCTTGAGGACAAAGGGGATACCCTCCAGCGGCGAGAGCTGTGCGCCGCTCTGCAGCTTTTTGTCGACGGCGTCGGCGGCGTCCAGCGCCGCTTCCGCTGTCAGCGTGATGTAGGCGTTTAACACCGGGTTCGTCTGCGCGGCGGCATCCAGATACCGCTGGGTCAGTTCCCGGCAGGAGGCTTTTTTCTCCGTCAGGAGGCGCTTGATATCGGCAATCGTTGTCATGAGAGCAGCCCTCCCCGTTTCCGCGCGACGAAATAGCCGTCCTGCTGCTCGCCGGCGTTGGCGAGAATGTCGGCAACGGGCATGGAGGGCAGGACCACATCCTCCCGCAGGCACCAGCCGGCGTCGCCGCCGTCGCCGTCGGTCAGGTCCACCGTGGCCTGGGCGATGGTGTCGGCAAAGTCTAAAATACTGGAGATATCCTTTGTAAGCGCGTCGATGTCCTCGCCGTCCAATGACAGCTTGGCCAGCGCCGCGATTTTTTTCAGTTCGTCGTATGTGATCATAATCGAAGGTCACATCCTTTTAAGTGTCTGTTTCCGCCGTCCGTTTATAAAAGCTCCGCGAAAATCTCGTGGATATTTCCGTCCGGGTCGGCGAAAAAAGCGGTTCGCTGATACCAGGGCATATTCCGTGGCTCGCAAATCGGCGTTGCGCCGCTTTTGATAAGCTGGTTATAGGCTGCGTCGACAGCCTGGGGGCTGTCGCAGGGGAAGGCCAGCTCGAAAGACTGGCCGGCGGCGCGCTCCTGATACGCATTGGTGTATTGGTACATAACCGACCTTTTGCATATAGCGAAACGGACGCCGCTGTTTTCAAACTCAACGTAGTCGCCCAGGTCTGTCTGGATTGGGAAGCCGAGTACCTGGTGATAAAAACGCTTCATGTCCTCCATGTGATCGGTCCAAATCGTGATGAGCGCGATGGTTGGTTTCATAGGCACATCCTTTCATCGATGCCGGGCGCCGCGGCGGCCCGTGCGGTTATCATCCCCAGCCAAGAACCGATTATCTGATTCTAATATGCACCTCGCGCAGCTGCTGCTCGGTGACCGTGCATGGCGCGCCCATGAGGAGGTCCTGGGCGTTGCCGTTTAACGGGAAGGCGATCACGTCCCGGATGGTCTCCTCGCCGGCCAGGAGCATCACCATGCGGTCAATGCCGGGGGCCATGCCGGCATGGGGCGGCGCGCCGTACTGGAAGGCCGTATAAAGCGCCCCGAAGCGCTCGGAAAGCTGCTCTTCGGTGTAGCCGGCGATGCTGAAGGCCTTTTTCATGATCTCCGGCGAATGGTTGCGCACCGCGCCGGAGGACAGCTCCACGCCGTTGCAGACGATGTCGTACTGATACGCCAGAATATCCAGGGGATTCATTGTCTCCAGCGCCTCCAGGCCGCCCTGAGGCATGGAGAAGGGGTTGTGGGTAAACTCAATGGCGCCGGTATCGGGGTTGCGCTCGTACATGGGGAAATCCACGATAAAGCAGAATTCAAAGGCGTCTCGGTTGATGAGCTCCAGGTTTTCACCCAGCCAGGTGCGGATCTGGCCGGCCAGCTTGTCGACCACATTCGGCGCGTCGCTGATGAAAAAGAGGGTTTGGCCGTCCTCGATGCCGCAGTGGCTGATCAGGTACCGCTTTTGCCCGTCGGACAGGAATTTCTCGATGGGGCCCTTGAAGCTGCCGTCGTTCAGCGTGATGTAGCCGAGGCCCTTCATGCCGATGGAGAGGGCGAACTTGAGGGAGTTGTCAAAGAAGCTGCGGGGCCGGCCGGCGCAGTCGGCCACGATGCCGCGGACGGGCTTGTTTTTGAAGGCCGCAAACTCCACGTCTTTGAAGAAATCGGTCAGGTCGCAGATGACAAGGGGGTTGCGCAGGTCGGGTTTGTCGGTGCCGTACCGCAGCATGGCGTCTTTGTAGGAAATCCGGGGGAAGGGGGCGGGGGAGACGGGCTTATCAGAGAATGTCTTAAACGTGTCCAGCAGCACCGTTTCTGCCACCGTCAGCACGTCCTCCTGCTCGGCGAAGGCCATTTCAAAGTCCAGCTGATAAAACTCGCCGGGGGAGCGGTCGCCCCGGGCGTCCTCGTCCCGGAAGCAGGGGGCGATCTGAAAATACTTGTCGAAGCCGGAAACCATCAGCATCTGCTTAAACTGCTGGGGCGCCTGGGGCAGGGCGTAGAACTTCCCCTTATGCTTGCGGCTGGGGACGAGGTAGTCCCGGGCGCCCTCCGGGGACGACGCGGTGAGAATCGGCGTCTGGATCTCCATAAAGCCCAACGCTTCCATCTGACGGCGCAGGTGGCTGATAACCTTGGACCGCAGAACGATATTGCGGTGGATGGCGGGGTTGCGCAGGTCGAGGAAACGGTATTTCAGCCGGACCTCCTCGCGGGTGGCGGTGGATTCGCCGATTTCAAAGGGCAGGACATTGCGGCAGGGGCCCAGCACGGTGATGGTGTCGGCGTGGACTTCCACCTCGCCCGTGTCCAGTTTCGGGTTGAGATTCTCTTCATCCCGGGCCATGACGGTGCCCGTGACGGCGATGACCGTCTCGCGGTTGACGCCCTCCAGCATGGTGTCGTCATGAAAGACGATCTGGGTTATACCGTAATGGTCCCGGAGGTCTAGGAACTTGACGCCGCCGTGGTCGCGGATGGTGTCCACCCATCCGGCAAGACGGCACTTGTTGCCGATATGGCTTTTACGTAGCTCGTTGCATGTGTGCGTGCGATGCATTGTGTTCATTCCTCCAAAACAAAAATCCCGGAAATTATTCTCATAATTTCCGGGACGAGCAAGTTTATATAAATATATAATTTGCCCGCGGTGCCACCCGCCTTGGCACGGCTTAAGCCGCGCCCACTTTCATATTCAATTTCCGGTACCGGAATTCGCGCCGGCGAATCCCGCAATGAAGTGTTCCCCAACTTACTACTCATCCGGATCGCGCTCTCAACCGGTGACGCGAATTCTCTGTCGGACTTTCCATGAAAGCGGAGTCTTCATTTCAGACATTATATGCCATGTTATAGGGGCTGTCAACTGGTATTCTTCAATAGAAGCGCCGTCAAA
>JAJUHI010000036.1 GCA_029267955.1 Sporobacter termitidis
ATCTCGATGGAGGCGGATTTGATGCCCGCCTCCTCGCCGTCGAGATAATCGAGGACTTTGTATTTCATGCCGTGGCGCTCGGCCCAGCGGGTGTACATCCTGTACAGCATTTCCGTCCAGTCCTGGGCCTCCGTGCCGCCCGCGCCGGCGTGAAACGACAGTATGGCGTTGCAGCCGTCGTATTCGCCCGACAAGAGCGTTGCCAGCCGGGCGCTCTCCAGGTCCTTTTCAAAGGAGGCGTATTCCGCCTCCAGCTCCGGCAGGAGGCTCTCGTCCTTCTCCTCAATGGCCATCTGGCACAGCGCCAGCATATCCTCCCAGCGGGACTCCAGCTTTTTGTAGTTTGTCACCTTGCTTTTCAGCTGCTTGATTTTTTGCAGCACCTTCTGGGAATTTTCAAGGTCGTTCCAGAAGCCCTCCGCCGCGCTTTCGGCCTCCAGCTTCTCGATCTCCGCCGCCGCCTCCTTCAGCTTCAGCGCTTCGCCCAGGTTCTGCAGCGTCGGCTTTAAGGCGTTGAGCTTTACTTTATATTCATCGTATTCAATCATGAAATGACCGCGCTTTCCTTTGTAAATTTGTATGCGTCAGCTTAGTTGCCGCCCGGTGTCCAGGTTGGCTGCCAGCCTTAACAGCCGTCAGAAAACGTGGCTGCGCTGGCTGGGGACGGTGTCCTCATCCCCGAAAATCAAATCGTCGATATCTCTGGGCGGCTCCTGACAGTAGTGAATAAGATAAGCCATGACGAAACCTCCATGCGGCAGGACACGCCGTGGAAAGTCCGCTCACAGCGGCCTGCCGAAATGCTGATAACATCATCATATGCAGCCGGGCGCCGTTATGTTCTTAATTTTTTAAGCCGCGCGGAGGACCGCCACCGCAATCTGCGGATTGTTGAGGAACCGCGGTACCCCCGTGCCGTTGCCGATGCCGCGCGAGACAAGCATTTTGGTATTGCCCCTGGTATAAACGCCGTCGGTATACTCAGGGAACAGCTCCAACGCCGGGCCGATGAGCCCGCCGGCGAAGGGGAGCCTGATGATGCCGCCGTGGGCGTGGCCGCAGAGCACCAGGTCAATATCCAGCCTTGAAAACCGGTCCAGGTACCTGTTCCGGTGCGCCAGCAGCACGATAAAGGGATTATCTTCCGCCCGGCGGATCTCCCCGATGAGGGCTTCCGGCGTTTTCATATCCCGGGGGCCGTTGGGGTCGTCCACGCCGGCTAAGATAACCGTATCCTCGCCGAGGGTCAGCCGGACATAGTCGTTGCGGAGCACCGTCACGCCGCTTTGGACTAAAAGCTTCAACAGCGTGCGCACGTTGTCGTTATCCCACTCGTGGTTACCGGTCACATAGTAGACCGGCGCGACGGTTTTAAGGGACCGGACGAGGGGCAGGACAACGTCATAGACGGTGTCCAGGGTGTCGCTGTGGGAGACTAAATCCCCCGTTATGACAATGCTGTTGGGGCGGGCCTTTTTGACGCTGTCCAGCAGCTTCCGGTTGCCGACGCCGAAGACGGCGGCGTGGATGTCGGACAGCTGGACGAGCCGGTAGCCGTCAAAGGCCGCGGGCAGGTTGCCGTATTCTAGGATAAATTCCTCGGTGACAAGGCGCGTGTTGCTGTCATAAGTCAAAAAGGCGAAAATCACCATGAGAAGCAGCAGGAACAGGCCGGTTCTGCGGCGGGCCTTCCGCTTTCTCATGCCGTCTGCCGGAAACTGCGGGTTAAGCTCATCCGGCCTCCTTGTCGCGTACAAAGGGGTGCTTGATGTTCGGGTCGGTGGTATGCCGGAAGTCAACCTCAAACCGGTCGATGGACTTGATGAGGGAGGACAGCTTTTTGTGGCCGAAGGCCCGCTGGTCGAAATCGGGCTTCTTCTTCAGCAGTAGGTTGCCCAGCTCGCCCATGAACACCCAGTCGTTGTCGTCGGACAGGTCGGAGATGGAGTCGGCGATCAGCTGCACAATATCGTCGGGCACCTTGGCGCTCCGGGGCTTGCTCTGGCTGGGCTGCCGGAGCTTGACTTTTTCCGAGGCCTTATGGTTCTCGTCGTCGGCGTGTTTGTCGCCGGCGTTGGCCCGGATGACCTCGATGTAGGTGAATTTGTCGCAGGCGGCAATGAAGGGGCTGGGCGTCTTCATTTCGCCAATGCCGATCACCCGCTGCCCGGCTTCCCGCAGGCGGATGGCCAGGCGTGTAAAATCGCTGTCGCTGGAGACGATAACAAAGCCGTCGGTTTTCTCCGTGTACAGGATGTCCATCGCGTCGATGATCATGGCCGAGTCCGAAGAATTCTTCCCCACCGTATAGCTGTACTGCTGGATCGGCGTAATGGCATTCTCCAGAAGGTGCATTTTCCAGCCGGCGATGGACGGGTTTGTCCAGTCGCCGTAAATACGCTTGATGGTCGGCGTCCCGTAAATGGCCACCTCTTCCATAATGCTCTTTATGGAATTGCGGGGGACGTTCTCCGCGTCGATCAATACGGCCAGACGGAGATTGTTGAGATTCAATGACAAGGCGTACACCCACTTTCCTTATTGCGGCACATGCCCCATTATAATGAATTTTTCGCTGATATTCAACCAGGACTGATTATCAACAAATCCACAATATTATCCACAATTTCCCAAAATTTGATACGCCGCGCCATGATGCCGTCTGTACGGACGGGGCTGATAAACGCCTATAAATTCAAACAGACGAAAAAACATCGCAAATGTTCCGCGGACGGACGTTATAATATGACGAAAATCAGGCTATATTTTAAGTGAACATTATATACTTATTAAGAAAATGTTAAGAATGTTTTAAATAACTTGTTTATTTCTGCGACTGGAGTTATAAATATAATGATTGCATCTGATGTAAGTTTTTACTAATACTGGCCCGGAGGCGCAGAAATTCATGGAAACGGTCGGCACAGTCAACTATATACTGTCCATTCTTTTCACCATATGTTATCTCTATCAGATCATCTATCTGCTGGTACCGCTGTTTAAGAAGGAAAAGCCCGAAACGGCGGCCGTCGCGCTGCACCGGTATGCCGTATTGATTTCCGCCAGGAACGAGCAGAGCGTCATCGCCCATCTCGTCCGGAATATCCGGGAGCAAAACTATCCCCGGGAGCTTGTCACCGTGTTTGTCGTCGCCGACAACTGCACGGACGACACCGCCCGCGTTGCCCGGGACGCCGGCGCCGTCGTCTACGAACGCTTTAACAAGCGGCAGGTCGGCAAGGGCTACGCCCTGGACTTTCTGCTCACGCAGATTGCCGAGGATTATCCCAAGGACGCCTTTGACGGCTATTTCATCTTTGACGCGGATAATCTGCTGGATGAAAACTACATTGCGGAAATGAACAAAACCTTTTCTCAGGGCCACCGGATCATCACAAGCTACAGAAACTCCAAGAACTACGGCGCCAACTGGATTTCCGCCGGCTACTCGCTGTGGTTTTTGCGGGAGTCCCAGTTCCTCAACAACTCCAGGATGCTGCTGGGCACCAGCTGCGCCGTCTCCGGAACGGGCTTTTTGGTACACCGGGACGTCATTGAGAAAAACGGCGGCTGGAAGTTCTTCCTGCTGACGGAGGATATCGAGTTCACCGTCCACAGCATCATCAACGGCGAGCGGATTGCCTTCTGCCGGAAGGCGGTTTTGTACGACGAGCAGCCGACGCAGTTCAGCCAGTCCTGGCGGCAGCGCCTGCGCTGGGCGAAAGGCTTTCTGCAGGTTTTCAGCAAGTACGGCGGAACGCTGGCCAAGACGATTTTCACCCGCCGGAGCTTTTCCAGCTACGATATGTTCATGATCATCGTTCCGGCGATTTTCCTGACCATGCTCAGCATTCTGGGCAACATCACGGCGCTCATGGTCGGCCTTGCGCTGGACTTGAACGTCACGCAGGTTGTAAGTTCCCTGCTGTGGACGTGTATCAACGGGTATCTGCTGTTGTTTGGCGTCGGCCTCATTACGCTTGTTTCCGAATGGAAGCAGATTCATTGCCGGCCCCTTCGTAAAATCGCCCATTTGTTTACCTTCCCGATTTTCCAGGCCACCTATGTCCCCATCGCCCTGGCGGCGCTGGTGACAAAGGTCGAGTGGAAGCCCATCATCCACAAGGAGGTCAAAACCCTGGCCGACGTGCGCGGGGAGATCCGGAAGGCCGGCTGATCACGTTATATTGTTTGATGGCGACTGCATGTGGTATACTGGCCAAAAGGCCGTATACCACTTTTATTTTACTACCATTGGAGGCTCGTCATGACCGACCGCGCGCCATGGCTCCGCTTTTACGGAGACGTTCCGACAACCCTGGAATACCCGGATTGCTCGATGGCCGAGCTCGTGCTGGAAGCGGCGGAGAAGTACCCGGACATCACCGCCTACGACTTTTTCGGCACAAAGGTGACATACCGCCGGTTTGCCCGGCAGATCGAATCGTGCGCCCGGGCGCTGGCGGCTGCCGGCATCAGGCCCGACGACCGCGTCACCATCTGCATGCCGAATACGCCCCAGGCCGTTATCATGTTTTACGCTGTCAACCGGGTGGGCGCCGTCGCCAACATGGTCCACCCGCTGTCGGCGGAAGAGGAACTGGTGTTCTACATCAACGGCAGCCGCAGCGCGGCGGCCCTGACATTAGACCAGTTTTATCCCAAGTTTGCGTCCATCATGGACAGGCTGTGCATTAAAACGCTGATACTCGCCGGCGTCGACGACGGCTTAAAAGGCATCAAAAAACCCCTGTACCGGCTGACGAAGGGCCGGGGAATCAAGAAAATCAAGACCGGCGGCAAAATCCTCCGCTGGACGGACCTCGTTAAAAACGGCAAAACCTATGCGGGCCAGTACACTGTGAGCCGGAAAGGCGGGGAGCTGGCGGCCATTCTGTACAGCGGCGGGACCAGCGGCAAGACGAAGGGCATCCTGCTGACAAACCTCAATTTCAACGCCCTGGCCCTGCAAACGGCGGCGGCGGCGGGCAACTGCGTCGTCCCCGGCCACAAGGTGCTGGCCATCATGCCGATCTTCCACGGCTTTGGCCTGGGCGTGTGCATCCACACCATGCTCACCCACGGCGTCACGGGGATTTTGGTGCCGCAGTTTTCCGTGTCGTCCTACGCCGACCTGTTGAAAAAGCACCGGCCCCACTATATTGCCGGGGTGCCCACGCTGTTTGAGGCGCTTTTACGCATTGACAAGCTCCGCGGGCTGGACATGTCCCAGCTGGAGGGCGTCTTTTCCGGCGGCGACGCCTTGTCCATCGAGCTCAAGCGGAAGGTGGATGCGTTTTTAAAGGCCCACGGCGCGAAGGTCCAGATACGCGAGGGCTACGGCCTGACGGAAAGCGTCACGGCCAACTGCCTGACGCCCCGGGATTATCACAAGGAGGGCAGCATCGGCATCCCGTACCCGGACATGTTCTTCAAAATCGTCAGGCCCGGCACCCAGGAGACCGTGCCCTGCGGCGAGGTGGGGGAAATCTGTATTACCGGCCCCACCCTGATGCTGGGCTATGCCGACAACCCGGGGGAGACGGCCCAGGCCCTCCAGACCCACGGCGACGGCCGGGTGTGGCTCCACACGGGCGATCTGGGCTCCATGGACGAAGACGGCTTCGTCTACTTCAAGCAGCGGATCAAACGCATGATCATCTCGTCGGGCTACAGCATTTATCCCTCCCAGATTGAAAACGTCATCGACGCCCACGAAAAGGTCCTCACCAGCTGCGTTATCGGCGTGCCCGACCCGTATAAAATGCAGAAGGTCAAGGCTTTTGTCGTCCTGCGGGACGGCGTCGAGCCCACCGAGGAGGTCAAACAGTCGATTTTGGAACACTGCAAAAAGAACATCGCCAAATACGCCATGCCCTGCGAGCTTGAGTTCCGGGACGCCCTGCCCAAAACCCTGGTCGGCAAGGTGGCCTACACGGTATTGGAAAAGGAAGAGGAAGAAAAGCTGAAAGCCGCGGGGGCGTAAGAAATGCAGATTGTCTGATTCAAGTATACGGACAGATATGATATACTTGCAACAGACAGTCGCCGAAGAAGCGGCCAATATAAAAACCCCTGTATTCTCGGACGCATGTAGGTCCGATGGATATAGGGGTTTCGTTTTTGATGTTAAAGACGGTTATCCGCCCAGATACGCTTTTTTGATCTCGTCGCTTTCGGCCAGCTCCGCGCCGGTGCCGGAGAGGGTGATGCGGCCCGTCTCCAGGACATAGGCCCGGTGGGCGACCTCCAGGGCCATGCCGGCGTTCTGCTCCACCAGCAGGATGGTGGTGCCGGACTTGTTCAGCTCGGCGATGATCTCAAAAATCTGCGCCACCAGAAGGGGCGCCAGGCCCATGGACGGCTCGTCCAGCATCATCAGCTTCGGGCGGCTCATCAGGGCGCGGCCCATGGCCAGCATCTGCTGCTCGCCGCCGGAGAGCGTCCCGGCGATCTGACGCCGCCGCTCCTTCAGCCGGGGAAACCGGGTGAAAACCGCTTCCAGGTCCTCCTCCGACACGCTCTTTTGGGTGAAAGCGCCCATCTCCAGGTTTTCCATGACCGTCATCTGCAGGAAGATGCGGCGGCCTTCCGGCACATGGGCCAGTCCGGCCTGGACAATCTTGTGGGCTTCCGTTTTTGTGATATCGCGGCCGTCAAAAACGATGCTGCCCGTCTTTGGGCGAATCAGCCCGGAAATGGTCTTGAGGACCGTGGATTTGCCCGCGCCGTTGGCGCCGATCAACGCGACGATTTCGCCGGGACGCACCTCGAAGGACAGGCCCTTGATGGCGTGAATGGGGCCGTAATATACGTTAATATCGTTAACTTGCAGCATATCAGTGTCCTTTCTTCCCGAGGTAGGCTTCGATGACGTCGGGATCGGACTTGATTTCCTCCGGCGTGCCCTTGGCGATGATTCTGCCGTAGTTGAGCACCGCGATGCCCTCGCAGATACCCATGACCAGATTCATGTCGTGCTCAATGAGGAGGATGGAGATCTGGAACATGTCGCGAATCTTCCGGATGTTTTCCATCAGTTCGCTGGTCTCCGACGGGTTCATGCCCGCCGCCGGCTCGTCCAGCAGCAACAGCGTGGGGTTTGTGGCCAGCGCCCGGACGATCTCCAGCCGCCGCTGGGCGCCGTAGGGCAGGCTCCCGGCCTTTTTATCCGCCACACCGGTCATATCGAAGATGGACAGAAGGTCCATCGCGCGTTCCCGGGCCACCCGCTCGCAGCGCCAGTAGCTCGGCAGGCGCAGGATCGCCTGGGCCAGATTGACGTGGATTTCGTTGTGCAGCCCGATGAGCACGTTATCCAAAACGGTCAGCTCCTTGAAGAGCCGGATGTTCTGGAAGGTGCGGGCGATGCCGGCGCGGTTGGCCTGGGCCGTTGTCATGTTCTTCGTGTCCCGGCCCTCCAGCAGCATCCGGCCGCGGGTGGGCTGATAGACCTTTGTCAGGAGGTTGAAGACGGTGGTTTTCCCGGCACCGTTGGGGCCGATGAGTCCGGCGATCTCCGTCCGGCCGAGGGTAAAGTTAAAATCGTCCACGGCGGTCAGGCCGCCGAAGTCGATGCCCAGGCCGATGCACTCAATGGCCGGGGTCTTGTCCTTGTCCCGTTCGGGGATCAGTGTTTCGTGGGGGTCACGGCGGGGCATCAGCGGTCATCTCCTTTCCGGGCCGGGCTGGCATTTCTGGCGGGCAGCCTGCTTAAGCCTTTACCCAACAGGCGGGATAAGGAGAAGTCGTAGGTGCCCATGAGGCCTGAGGGTTTAAAGATCATGACGGCGATCAGCAGCAGCGAATACGCCACCATGCGGTAGTCGGCAAAGGCGCGCAGCAGCTCCGGCAGCGCCGTCAGGACCGTGGCGGAGATGACGGAGCCGATCATGGAGCCCATGCCGCCCAAAACGACCATCACAAGGATTTCGATGGATTTCATAAAGCCGAAGTTTGACGGGTTGAGGATACCCAGATAGCCGGCGTACAGGGAGCCGGCCACGCCGGCGAAAAAGGCCGACATTACAAAGGCCATTGTTTTATAGTAGGTGGTCTTGATCCCGCAGGACTCGGCGGCGATTTCATTTTCACGGATGGATAAAATCGCGCGCCCGTGGCGGGATTTCATCATGGTGTGGATCACGTAGCAGACGATGAACACACAGATGAAAGTACCGAGAAATGTCGTGGTTTTCGGTATGTTCTTAAGGCTGGCCGCCCCGTAGGTCAGATTAAAGCCCAGGACGCTGTCGATGTTGAGCAGGATAACGCGGATGATCTCGCCGAAGCCCAGGGTGATGATCGCCAGGTAGTCGCCCCGCAGCCGCAGCGCCGGGATGCCGATGATAAAGCCGAAGATCCCCGCCACGGTGCCGCCGATCATAAGGCCCAGGGGCAATGCGATGAACATCGGCAGCGCCGAAGCCGCCTTCATGAAGATGGCGGAAGAATACGCGCCGACGGCCATAAAGCCGGCATGTCCCAGCGGCAGCTGTCCCAGATAGCCGGTGGCCAGGTTCAGGGAGACGGCCAGGATGATGTTGATGCCGATGAGCATGATGACCTTTGTATAATAACCCGAAATTGTTTTCGAGGCGATCATCGAATTGACGACAACGAGAAAAATAATGAAGAGGGCCAGGTTAATGAGGTATTTAACCGGCGTCGGGATATCCCTCGCTTGCTTTATCATACAGTCACCCCCTTAAACCTTTTCGGTGATGACGCGGCCCATAATACCGGTCGGCTTAATAAGCAGCACAAGAATCAAAATGGCGAAGACGGCGCCTTCCTTCCAGACCGACAGGCCCACGGCGGAGACAAAGGCCTCCAGAAGGCCGATGGCAAAGCCGCCGATCATCGCGCCGGGGATGGAGCCGATGCCGCCCAATACCGCCGCGACAAAGGCCTTGAGCCCCAGCATGGAGCCCATGGTCGGCGAGGCCTGGGGATACGCGCAGCTGTAGAGCACCGCGCCGATGCCCGCCAGCGCCGAGCCCAAGGCGAAGGTGAAGGAGATGGTTCTGTTGACGCTGATGCCCATGAGCCGGGCCGAGTCCATGTCCTCGGAGACGGCGCGCATGGCCTTGCCCATCTTTGTCCGCTGCACCAGAATCGTCAGGAGCACCATCGATATGACGGCGACGACGATGGTGACCATCGCCACAAAGCTGATGTTGGCGCCGGCAAAGCTCAGCCCCGGGCCGCTGACAATTTCGGGCATGGATTTTGCCCCGGCGCCCATCACCAGCTGCGCCAGGTTCTCCAGGAAAAAGGA
Organism: Sporobacter termitidis; assembly: GCA_029267955.1. Lineage (GTDB taxonomy): Bacteria > Bacillota > Clostridia > Oscillospirales > Oscillospiraceae > Sporobacter > Sporobacter termitidis_A. Next base: position 9,281 of record JAJUHI010000036.1, read on the forward strand.
TATGCCGATGGCCGTAATCAACAGCGACAGGCGCGGCGATTTCCGGAGGGGGGCGTAAGCGACCTTTTCAATGGTAATGCCCAGCAGTGTACAGCCGACAACAGCGGCGACAACGCCCACAGCCGGCGGCAGGCCCGCCTTGGCGATCATGATCCATGCCACATAAGCCCCGACCATGATGATATCCCCGTGGGCGAAGTTTAAGAGCATGATGATGCCGTATACCATACTGTAGCCCAAGGCTACCAGAGCGTAAACGGAACCGGACTGCAGCCCGTTGAAAATCTGGCTGATGACGGTAGACAAAACTGACATCCTCTATCATTCTTTCTTATGTATTTGCTGCATAAAAACATTAACATTATAACAGGACGCCAAGGCCCATTACAATGGAAAATTCAACGTTATCAATGTTTTTCGCCCAAGCGCGGATATAAGCAGAGGAAACCATGCCGGGGAGAGGTCCTCCCCGGCATGAAGAGCCATTAAAACTTTTTTAGAACATCTGCGAGAAGACTTCCTTGCCGCCCTCGAGCTTGATGATGACGGCGGACTTGATCGGGTTGTTGAACTCGTCGTAGGAGTAGGCGCTGGTGATGCCGACGGAGGAGGTGTTCTTCATACCGTCGATAACAGCCGCTTTGTACTCGTCGGAGCCCGTTTCAAGGCCCTTGCTTTCGGCGGCCTTGATGGCATCCAGCAGCACGATGGCGGCGTCATAGCCGAGAGCCGCAAACATGCCCGGCACCTCGCCGTTGTACTTCGCCGCGTAGTCGGTCTCAAACTGCTTGATTTCCGGTGTGGAGCCGGGAGCGTAGGCGGAGCAGTAGACGCTGCCCTCCAGGTCCTCGGCCTTGGCGTACTCGGAAACCTTCGCCCAGCCGTCGCCGCCCATGAAGGTGGCGGTGATGCCCAGCTGGCGGGCCTGGGTGACGATCAGGGCGTCGTCCTCGTAGTAGTTGGGGCAGAAGATGACGTCGGCGCCCTTGGCGTTGATGTTGGTCAGCTGGCTCTTGAAGTCCTTATCGCCCTTGGAATAGCCTTCATCGGCCACGACCTCGATGCCCAGCTCCGCGCACTTGGCCACAAAGGCCTCTTTCAGGCCGACGGCGTAGTCGTTGCCGGTCTCGGTGATGGCGGCAGCCGTCCTGGCGCCCAGAATGTCCTTGGCGTATTGGGCCATCTTTTCACCCTGGAAGGGGTCGATGAAGCAGGTGCGGAACATGTTAGTGTAAACGAGATCCTCGTCCTCGTTGTAGGTGACGCCCGCGGCCGTTGCAGACGCGGTGATCATCGGCAGGTTTGCCGCATAGGCTTCCGGGACAACCGCCATGGTGGCGCCGGAGAGCACGGAACCCAGAAGGGCGGTGACGCCGTCGTCAAGCATGCGGTTGAAGGCGGTGACCGCTTCCGTCGGGTCGCCCTTGTCGTCGTAGATGATGGGCTCGATCTGCTTGCCGTTGATGCCGCCCGCGGCGTTTACCTTGTCGATATACATCAGGGCGCCGTTCTGCACGGCCAGGCCGTACTGGGCATATTCGCCGGTGTAGCAGCCGAGCAGGCCGATTTTGATGGTGCCGCCGGCAGCGGGCGCGGTGGCGTTTGCGCCGGTATCAGCAGAGGGGGTTGCCGTTGTACCCGGTTCCGTCTTGCCGCAGCCCGCAAGAGCGCCCAAAACAAGAACCAGTACAAGCGCGATACTTATTAGCTTTTTCATTTTTTACCTCCATATTAAATTTAATTAAATATCACAAAAGACAACGAACATGTTCCTCCTCATGTCCCGTCTTGTGCTGCGATGATGTGACGCCATCCCGCTGTTTGGCTGGATGTTTCGTTAGCGTACTAAAGAATTTGCAGCTATAAAGAAAAAACCATGCGTCCGCACGGAAAAAGTCGATATGAATACTGTGGAAACCTGCGCCGAAGAAAATTTGATTTATTCTACCTCAGCAGGCATTAATCGTCAAGTATTTAGCGTCATGTTGCATGAATCTGTGCATAATTATGCATCCGCGGCCGCCGTTTTTTGCAAAAACGATAAACGGGACCCGCCGGGGCGTCAAGACGCTACATGGCGGCGGCTTTTTCAAGGTCTTCTTTTGTGAAAACCATCAGGTCGTCCCGGGTCGGGGACTGGATGCAGGACACCCGGTCGGAATGGACGGTGACGACGTTTTCAAAGAAGTTGCGGACATCCCGGGCGTTTCCGAAATTGCCGTCCCGCGCGTCGTAGAGCATTTGAAAATGCGCCTTTGCAAAATCCGCCGCATCCGGGCCCAAAGTATAGGCGTTTTTATCGCAAAGCTGATTGAAGATCTCAAACAGCTGGTCGCTGGTGTAATCCTCAAAGATGAAATACCGGTTGAAGCGGGACTCCAACCCCGGGTTGGAGGAGATAAAGTCCTCCATCAGCTCTTCGTACCCGGCCACAATGACAATCAGATCGTCCCGGTGGTCCTCCATGGCCTTTAACAGCGTCTCGATGGCCTCGTGGCCGAAATCGTTGGCGCCGTCCTTTGAAACCAGGGCGTACGCCTCGTCGATAAACAGAATACCGCCCAGGGCCTTTTTGATCACCTCGCTTGTCTTGATCGCCGTCTGGCCGACGAAGCCGGCCACGAGACCGGACCGGTCGACCTCCACCAGATGGCCCTTCGACAAAACGCCGATGGCGGCGTACAGCTCGGATAAAAGGCGGGCCACGGTGGTTTTGCCGGTGCCGGGGTTGCCCATAAAGACCATATGCAGCGATATGGGCGGCACCGGCAGGCCGTTTTCTTCCCGCAGCTTCCGCACCTTTACGAGATTGATGAGGCTTTTGACCGACGCCTTGATTTTCTCCAGGCCGATAAGCGCGTCAAGCTGCGACAGCAGCGTGTCCAGGTCCTGTTTCGGCGGCTCCTGTGCGGATTTTTCCGGCTGGGCGGACTGCTTCGGCGCCGGCGCGTCCTTACCCTTAAAGGGCGCGCCCGTCTCGCTGAGCAGCTCGTTTGCCGCCTTTTCGGCTTTTTCGATGGTCCCCAGCAGATCGGCAAAGTCCGCCAGGCTGTCGATATACGAGCCGGCGGGCCTGATATTAAAATCGGGCCGGTTCTTATCGCGGCTGTTATCCAAGGACACCACCCCGTCTCGGTTCAGATTGGTGCTATCATACCACGCTGCTGTCAAAAAAAACAAGGCGTGACGCGCCGAATAGCAAAAGAACCCATCGAAAGATGGGCTCTTGTACATTTATTATCTGGTTACCTGCCGCGACGGCGCGACCCCTTTTTGTCGGCGTACTGCCGCAGGCCGGAGATCTTGCTGTCAGAATCCTGCATGAACCGCTTGAGCTTGTCTTCAAAGGAGATATCGCTGCCGGCGGGAGGCCGCTCCGCAAACGGCGGGGGCGGGCTGGGGGTTCGCCGGGGCGCTTCGCTTCGTACCGGGCGCGCGGCCGCCGCCGGCTGGGGCAGCGCCGCTTTGATGGAGAGATTGATACGGCCGTTGTCGTCCAGGCCGATGATTTTGACGGTAACCTCCTGTCCTTCGGTCAGGTGCTCCCGAATGTCGTTGACGTAAGAATTGGCAATCTCGGAGATATGTACAAGCCCCGATTTGCCCGGTGCAAGCGTGACAAAAGCGCCGAATTTCGTGATGCCGGTAATTTTACCGGTGACGATAGACCCCACTTCAAGCTCCATACGAAAAGTATAACCCTCTCATTGTAATATGTAATTGCAACGGGTTAGTTACCCGTATCGTAAAACACTTTTTCGCCCGGAGCAACGTAGCCGAGGTCCTTTCTCGCGGCCTCTGCGATGATATCAGGGTCGTCGCTGTGCTCTATTGCGTACCTGAGTTCGGCGTTCGTGGTCTCCTTTTCCGTGACCTGCTGCCGGCTGATTTCCAGTTCTGCGAGGGCGGTTTCGATCTGCGCCTGCATTCTGACCAGCGTCACGGCGGCGTAGACGATCATCGCGAAGATGGCGATCTTCGTAATAATACCAGCCTTTTTCAGCTTCATGGTCGACTCCTTCCCCGCGGGGTTTTGCGCCGGGACCGTGCCGGCGCCGTTTATCACGGACGCTTACATGACGATATGTATTATCGGCATATATTCTAAACCATTTAAGCACATAATGAAAGATGTTTTTTATAAAATAGCTGATTTTTTTAAGCGCCAGATAAAGCCAGACCACGGGGCGCGTCAGGCAGAAGAAGAGCCAGACCAGCGCGTCGGCCAGGGCGTTGCACAGAACGAGGGAATAGCGGCTCAGGGTGGCAAAATACAGGGCGGCCCCCAGTACGGCAAAAACGGTCATAAACATGCGCTGCCGGCCCTGTCCCAGCGACAGCCCCAGCAGGAAAAGCGCCAGCCCCGTGATCAGCCAGAACAGAAAATCGGTGACCGCCGTGACGGTGCCAGATCGCGTCCGACGCCGAACAACGCGGAAAAAGTCATACAAGAAGCCGGCGGCCGCCCCCAGAATGATGGAAGAAGCCGCCTGAATCAGCTGATTGGAAATTGATAGCTCCATAAGTCACTTGAACAGACGGGAGAAAAGGCTGCCGGAGGGCTTGACGTCGTCCTCATACTCCAACCGGTCAATCTCGCCTTCCATTACCACGTCGCCGCTGTCCAGGCTGAGCTTTTCAATCCGCAGATCCTTGCCGTGGACAACCAGCACGCCCTGGGTGGTACTCATGACAATCTCGTTTTCGTCAAAGCTTTCAACATCGTCCACACCGGACACGGAAACCTTTTTCCGGCTTTCCATGATTACATTGTGCGGCAGCTCGATGGTCCTATATTTTTCCTCGTAGGCCATAGTTTCCATCCTTTCCGTTTTGTCAATACTATGTATATTGTCCATGCCCCGGAAATATTAATGTTTCGCCGCCGCGGCCCCCGTTTTCGTTGCACTTCTCACTTTACAGGCGGTGATGTTTCTGTTATAATGACAGTCACGCTGAAAGCCGACCGGCGTAAAGACAAGTCAATACGCGCCCGTAGCTCAGTTGGATAGAGTGTCAGACTCCGACTCTGAAGGTCGCTGGTTCGAATCCAGTCGGGCGTACCAAAAAGCCACCACAGTCATTCTGTCTGCGGTGGCTTTTATGTTCAAGCTCTATCCAAAATACTATGCGTTCAGCTTTTTCACGACGCTTCTGTACAGGGATGAGGAAATAACCAGCGTTAAAGAGTCCGCCGCCAGCTGTGTCCAGATGATGCCGAAAAGGCCGAACCAGCTGTTCATCAGGAATAAAAGCGGGATATTGATAAGACCCTGCCGGCAGGCCGTTAAAACAAGGGACTGCCAGCCCTTTCCCATGGCCTGGAACGTCGTGTTCGTCAAAAAGTTCATCTGCATGACGGGTACGGCGAGACAGGCAATGCGCAAAAACTTCGCCCCCAAGACGATGGTTTCCGCGTCGCTGATAAATATGCGCATTAAAGGCGTGGGCAGCAGTTCGAAAATGATGACGCAGAAGACGGAGAAGCAGACCGATGCCAGGCGGCCGAACCGGCTGACGGCTTTCATGCGGTCAAAGTTGCCCGCCGAATAGTTGTAGGCAATCAGCGGCAGCATACCCTGGGAGAGGCCCATACCGACGCTCATGGGTATAACGTCGATTTTTTTGACGATGCCGAACGCCGCCACGGGGATATCGCCATAGGTGGACGACAGCTTGTTGATGACGCTGTTGGACACGCAGGCCAGCAGCGTTGCGATACAGGCCGGGAACCCGATCGACAGAATCTGCCCGACGTAATTGAGCGGCAGACGGAAATTCTGCGGCGCAATCGACAGCACGGTGCGCCGGCGTATGCGCAGAAACGTGATTATATAGAAGATCATGGCCGCGACGTTTGACAGCATCGTGGCGATTGCCGCGCC
>JAJUHI010000037.1 GCA_029267955.1 Sporobacter termitidis
AAGGACGACACCGGCTGGACGAAGGGCACGGTCCTGATGATGCTCCGGCGCATCGCCGATAAAGGCGCGGTCCGGGTTGAAAACAGCGGGCGCGCGAAGCTGTATTACCCCGTGCTGGACAAAAATGAAGCTGTCGGGAGCGAGACGGAGAGCTTTTTGACAAAGGTCTATAACGGCAGCGTCGGGCTGATGGTGGCGTCCATGGCGGGGCAGAAGGCGCTGTCCAGGGAGGATATCGACGCGCTCTACGCGGTACTTAAAAAGGCGGAGGTGGAGCTGGAGACATGACAGAGTGTATTATTTCGTCCTCCGTCCTCATTGCCGTTATCACGGCGCTCCGGTTTATCTTCCGGGGCAGGATCAGCCGCAGGCTGCAATACGCGCTCTGGGGGCTTGTCCTGCTGCGGCTGGCGCTGCCATTTTCCCTGGCCGGCAGTCCCATCAGCGTGATGAATCTGGTAGACTTTCACCGGGCGCCGGAGACGGCGTATATCGAAATCGAACCGGACCCGGGCGCCGGGTTGCCCGCGACGCCGGATATAGTAACAAACAGCGGCAGCGTCCAAACGCCGCCGGATACTGTTGAAAGCCGGCCGATGTTAAAAACCGGGGATGTGCTGAGATATGTCTGGATTGCCGGAAGCGGGCTGACGGCCGCGTGGTTTCTCGGCTCGAACCTCGTCTTTTACCGCAGGCTCCGGAAAACAAGGAGGCCCTATGACGCGCCGGCGGGCCGGCTGCGGGCGTATATCGCCGGCGGCCTGGCCTCGCCCTGCCTGTTCGGCGTTTTAAGACCCGCGATTTATTTGACGGAAAAAGCGGCGGGCGGCGAAAAAAGCGTCGGCCATGTCATCGCCCACGAAACCTGCCATTATCGCCACGGCGACCACGTCTGGTCAATCCTGCGCGGTCTTGTGCTGGCCGCCTGGTGGTGGAATCCTCTCGTATGGCTGGCGGCGTTTTTATCCCGGGCCGACGGGGAGCTTGCCTGCGATGAGGCCGTTATAAAAAGACTGCCGGCGGCTGACCGCCTTTCCTACGGCTATACGCTTGTGGACATGATTGCCGTGAAGCCGGCTTCACTGGGGCTCATGCAGGCCGCGACGACGATGGTGTCCTCGGGCCGCGGGGTGAAAACGCGACTGCACATGATTGTGAAAAACCCCAGGGCGTACCTGCCGGCGGCTGCCGCGGCCCTGCTGCTGGCCGCCATCTGCGCAGGGTGTACGTTTACAGGCGCGTCAACGGATGAGGCAGACAGCGGAACGCTGGGGGCCGTTGATATTGTTGCTTATGAAGACAACAAGCCCGTCTGGGGGATATACGACGCGGACGGCCAGGCGCTGGAACTTGCCGGCGAGATTATCGACGGGTATGACGCCGCGAGCGCGGCGGGCGAAGCGCCGGACCTTGCGCTGCTCCATCTGGATTACACGCTCCAGGTGAGGGATACGGAAGAGAAGACGGCGGCGTTTTACTATATCTTTAAAAAAGACGGCAAGCCGATGCTTCAAAAGGGCCAGGACGGAAAGTTCTCCGCGCTTGACCAGGACCTTTACGACCGGCTCGACGCGCTGAAAAACAGCAGTACAGAAAACGACCTTTTGGATGCCAGCGACGCAAACCGCCGGAAAAACGAAGCGCTCGTATATGAAGCCTTCGGCATAAGCGCCGACGGCTTTGACTACATCGACCCCATCCTGGGCGGCGATATCATCGGTATTCTAACGCAATTACCGAGCGGCGCGCTCAACATGCAGCCCGGCGACGGCACCCCCGGGGCGTTTATTAACGATACGCAGCTGTTGGTTGTTGTCTCGCGGGCCGGCGGCGAGTCGGAGGTGTTTGGCTTCCGGCGCGCGGATGCGGGCGGCCAATGGGAGCTGTGCCGGGACCCGGAAAGTTTCTCCGTTTCGGCGCCCCCCGCCGGTTCCTATATATACCCTGTGGAAAACGGCAGAATTACCTCGACCTTCGGAACGAGGTATCATCCCATTACGAAAGACTATAAATTCCACGACGGCATCGACATCGCGGCCGACGAAGGGACGCCCGTGTACGCGGCGGCCGGCGGAACGGTGGAGACCGCGGCATACGACGCGGCGTACGGCAATTATGTTGTTATCGACCACGGCGGCGGCGTCAAGACGGTATACAGGCACCTTCGCGACAGCGCGGTCAAAAAGGGCGACGCCGTGAAAGCCGGCGATAAAGTTGGAACGGCCGGCGCGACGGGGGAGGCCGCCGGGCCCCACCTTCATTTCTCCATAAAGCAAAACGGCGAATACATTGACCCGCTGCCATTATTTGAAACAATACCTGAAATTGGACGCTCTGCGGATACCCCGTAAAGCGGCGGATTTAACAGCCCGGCTGCATTTACATATATTTCTGCGAAAAAGGTTTTACGCAGCCGTGAAAATCATGTAGTATAGGCAGTAGCAACTGACGGGAAGTGACCTTATTGTTATTATCACGCCACCAGCACCGCCGGAAATTTATCCTGCTGCTGATTATCGGACTGACGGCCTTTTTAACCTGTTATAAGATGGCGGACGCCGGTTACGGCAACCAGTATTACACCGCCGCCGTCAAGAGCATGTTGTCCTCTCCGCGCAACTTTTTTTACGCGGCCTTTGACAGCGGCTTCATCTCCGTGGACAAGCCCGCCCTGGGGCTGTGGCTGCAGTGCCTGTTCGCGCTGATTTTCGGCGTGAAGGGCTGGGTGGTCATCCTGCCGGGGGCGCTGTGCTCGGTGGGCTCCGTGTTTGTGCTCTACCGTCTTGTGAGAAAGCAGCTGGGGGAGCCCGGCGCGCTTTTGGCGGCGTTTTTCCTGGCGGTGACGCCGATCTTCATTGCCGTCAGCCGCACGAACAATCTGGACGCGCCGCTGGTATTCGTCTGTCTGCTGGCCATGCTGGCGCTCGTGAAGGCCGCGGAGCGGGGCAGCCTGCCGTACCTGCTGCTGGCGGCGGGGCTGATCGGCGTCGGCTTTAACATCAAGATGCTGCAGGCGTATATGTTCCTGCCGGCCTTTTATCTGGTCTATTTTTTCGGCGCGCCCGCGAGTGCCGGCAAGCGGTGCCTCCATCTGGCGGCGGCGACGGTTCTGCTGCTGGCCGTCAGCCTGTCCTGGTGTTTGATTGTGGACCTGACGCCGGCCCAGGACCGGCCCTTTGTCGGCAGCAGCACGACAAACTCGACGCTGGAGCTCGCCCTGGGGTACAACGGCCTGCTGCGGGTGCTGCCGCAGATGGAGAAAAGCGCCCTTGCCGCCATCGGCGGGGCCATCCGCCAGGTCCCCAACGAGGGCGCCGACCCCGGCCTGCTGCGCTTTTTCAACCGGGAGATGTCCGGGCAGGCCAGCTGGCTGCTGCCCCTGTCCCTTATCGGTCTTATCACGCTCTTGGTCAAAGCAATCCGGACCGCCGGCGCGGAGCGGAAGCCGGCCCTAAGGCAGCTTTTACTCTGGGGCGGGCTGTTTGTCCCGATGTATGCGTATTTTTGCATATCCGGCCACATTCACCGGTATTATCTGATCATGTTCGCGCCCTGCCTGGCCGCCCTGGCCGCCGCCGCGGTGACGCTGCTGTGGGCCTGGGGCTGGGGGGACAAGGCGGCGGAGAAAGCCGCCTTAAGGAAGCTGGCGTTGCCCGCGGCGCTGATACTGACGGCCGCCGTACAGATTTACATGCTGCAGGCCTATTATTTTAAATACGCCGCGCCGCTGACCCGGATCATCGTGGTCGCGGAAATCGCGGCGCTGCTCCTGTTTTTGCTGGCGCTTATTTTCAAGAAAAACCGAAGGGCCGTCGCGGCGGCAGCCGCGGCGGTGGCGGTGGCGGGGATCTCGGCAACTCCCGCTTACTGGGCGTATACGCCCATCCGGTTCGGCGTCAACGTGGTAACCCCGTACGCCGGCCCGAAAAATCTCTCCGCACCCACCAACAACGGCGAAATCGTCATTGTCATGGACTCCTGGGAGAAAAAATGGTTCAGCGGCGCGGATTTCAGCGGCGAGCTGGTGCCCCGGGAGATTGTGGACTACGTCCTGGCAAACGACAACGGGTCGCCTTATCTGATTGCCGTCCCGAACGTGATGTTTGCAACGCCCATCATCTTGACGACCGACGCCCGCGTCATGACCCTGGGCGGCTTTACCGGCAGCGACAAGCCCCTGGGCGTGCAGGAGTTTAACCGGATGGTCCAGGAAGGCAAGCTGCAGTACTTTTATGTGCTGGAATTTATGGAGAGCACCGATATAACAAACTTTGTCAGGCTCCACGGCAAAAAGGTCGACCCGGCCCTGTATACCGACAAGCCGGCGGCCATGCAGTTTTATACCCTGTACGACCTGTCCGGCCTGAAGGCGGGATAATATATACACAATCAAAATGCCTGAGACGCTGGGCTGGGGGCTTTCCCGCCGCGTTCTCAGGCATTTTTATGCTGTTTGGTTCAGGTCGCGTTTTTTGCCGGGGGGTTCTTTACTCCGCCGCCGAGCCGATGAAGATTTCTACAACCTTGTCCTCATCGTCCACGGTGATGACCATGCCGCCGTAGACGGAGCCTAAGACCAGGGCGTTGTCGTCGCTTTCCTCGGCGTTGTATTCGTCCCCGTAGGCCTCCAGGACGGCGGCTTTTGAATCGCCGATGGCGATGCCGCGGCTTGTTTTAAGGCTGCATGGGGCCATGACCTTGATGGAAAAGACGGTGAATTCGTCGCTGTCCGGCTGCTGGGCCATGTTGATGATGATGCCCATGGGCTCATAGTTCCACTCCGAATGCACCAGGTCGTCAGAACCCCAGACGGAGGGCATGGTGGTGGAGATGGGCTCTCCGATGATGCCGACGAGGGCGTCTTCCGTCATGCCGATCCGGATATTGCCGATGCCGTCGGATTTCAGCAGCTTATCGCCGGGGGATAAGCTGCCGCCCGTGCTCTCAGCCCCGCCGGAACTTGCCGACGGCGACGCGCTGGCCGGCGGCGACTGTTCCGGACTGCCGGAGGGCTCCTGGGCGCCGTCGCCGGTTCCCGTCTCCGGGGGTTGCTCTTCGGGTGACGGCGAACCGCCGGTCGTCGGCGTCTCGGCTGATACGGATGCCGACGGGGATTCGGGAAAGGCCGGGATGGCGGTGTTGTCGTTGAGAGAGCAGCCGGCGAGCCCAAGTAAGAGCGCTGCGACACTCGCTGCCCAGAGTGCTTTTTTCATCGCGGTGACCTCCGATGATGGTTTCTGTAAACGGCGTCAGTGTATGGCGACGAACCGGCAGACAAAACCGTCCAGGTTGTCCAGCCCGAAATGGACGGACGTGTCAAAGGCTTCGCTGTAATAGACGTCCACCGTATAGCCGGCGGCGTTTGTATAGGAGCTCTGCCAGGCAAAGCCGTATTTTTTAAGCTCGGCCACATAACCGCCGACAGCCACATCCTCGCTCACGACAATGTTGTCCTGCTTGTAATAGTACGTTTTCACGTTGGTCGGCTCGTCGTAGGCGGTTTTGTACAGCGGCGTCCCGGTAAAGACGCCGTAGTCCGGCACGGGGAAGTAGTTCTTGTAGAAATATGCCTTCCCGCTGTCCTGGGACACCAGCGACAGGAGGGAGATACAGTCGGTCCTGATGATATCGCCGATAAAATTGGACGGCACGGCAAAGTTCATGGTTTGTCCGTTCCGGATGGTCAGGCACGTGACGCCCACAACCTGGCCGTACCTGTTGACCACGGGGCCGCCGCCGCTGCCGGTGGATATGTGGGCGGAATACTGGATGAAGGTGCTGCCGTTGAGCTCCCGGGCCGTGCTGGAGATGATACCCGTGGAGAAGGAGTTGACAAGGCCCAGCGGGCTGCCGATGGCATAGACGGGCTCGCCGATCTCCAGCTTGTCGGAGTCGGCCAGCGAGAGGTAGGAAAAGCCCTTGCCGCCGATTTGCAGCAGCGCCAGGTCCGTGGCCTTGTCATAGCCGCAGACGCCCACCACGTCGTATTTTTCGCCGTCGGCGGTGGTGATAACGGCGGAGGCCGCGCCTTCGATGACGTGGTAATTGGTCACGGCCAGCCCGTCCCGGGTGATGAAAAAGCCGCTGCCGATCCCCACCAGGTCGCCCTCGGTATCGTACCGCTCCAGGTAAAACACCGCGTCGGCGCATCTGGCGTAAATACCCTCGCCGTTTAATACCGACGGCAGGGTGAGCCTTTCCCGGAAGCCCGTGTCCGCCACTCTGGCCACAATGGCCGCCGCCTCGGCCCGGGTTAACGGGTCAAAGGGGCGGAAAGTGCCGAAGCGGTCGCTCCCTCTGAGCACGCCGGCCCGGTAGAGCCGGTAGACGGCGCCGCTGAAGCTGTCGGACATAGTAACGTCCGGGACGGCGTTGTCGCCGATCGTATTGATGGCGGGCAGCGCGCCGTCGGGCAGGGCCCTGGACAGCATTTCGGCAAATTCCGCCCGCGAAACCGGCCTGTTGTAATCGTCGTAGGGGGCAGGGATAATCTCTTTTTTCAAGGCTTCTTCCACATAGGGCTTATACCAGGGTGTGGCGGATAAAAAGGCGGCCTTGCCCGTGTGGTAGACGCTGTTGAGGCTGACGGCGAGCTTGATGGCTTCCGCCGCCGCCAGGTGCGCCGACGGGGCAAACTGACCCGCCTGCCGGCCGCCCAGCAGCCCGTACTCGTAATCGGCCTGCACATACATGGCGTACCAGCTGGCGGGGCTGACATCCTGAAACTGGCCGGAGGTGTAAACCTGTTTGACGGTAAAGTTCTTTAAGGAGCCGACAACCGGCGCCGGGGCGGCCTGCGCCGCTCCGACCGCGGACAGGGCGGCGACCGCAAGCAGCAGTGATATGATACGGATACGCTTTTTCATGTGTTCCTCCGGTTATGTACCCAGCCGAACGCGCGGCTGCTCGATGGTTTGATAAACGCCTGTCGTTTTATTATAAATCGGATACGGTGCCAAAACAAGGACAAAGTGTAGAAAATAACCGCGCCGCTTACCGGCGGCGCACCATCCTGGACAGGCGTTCCGCCGCGGCGGCCAGCTTCTCGACAAAGTACGCCGCGTCCTCAGGGGTGTTTTCGCGGGAAAAGCTCACCCGCAGCGCGCCGTCAATCACGTCCGCCGGGAGCTTCATCGCCTCCAGCACATGGCTGCGGGCCCCCCGCTTGCAGGCGGAGCTTTTTGCCACATAAACCCCTTCCGCCTCCAGGCTGTTCATCAGCACCTCGCTTTTGAGGCCCGGCAGCGAGAGGCTGAGAATATACGGCGAATCCCCGGGGGACAGGATGACCGCGCCCGGCAGCTTGTCGCGGATAAGCCCGACTGTCAGCTCGTAAAGCCGGCGGACCTGCGCGCCGACCTCGTCCCGCTCCAGTGCGGCCAGCCGGACGGCTTCCCCGAAGCCGGCGGCGGCGGGGACCGGTTCCGTCCCGGGGCGCTTGTCCCGCTCCTGACCGCCGCCGAACAGGATCGGCGGCAGCTTGACGCCCTTTTTGATATACAAAGCGCCGATGCCCTTGGGCCCGTGGATTTTGTGGGCGCTGACGGAAATCAGGTCCGCGCCCAGCTGCGGGGCGGTAAAGCCTTCCGGCAGCTTCATAAAGCCCTGGACGGCGTCGGTGTGGAAAAGGCAGCCCAGGCCGCGGCGCTTGATTTCGCCGGTCATTTCCCGGATGGGGTTGACGGCCCCGGTCTCGTTATTCACCAGCATGATGGAGGCCAGCACCGTATCCTCCCGGAGCGCTTCGGCAAAGGCGCTTGCCGGAATCCGACCGTTTTTATCCGGCGACAGCCAGGTGACCTCCCAGCCCCGGTTTTCCAGATGGCGCAGCGTCTGCCGCACCGCGTCGTGCTCCGAAAGCGACGAGATGATGTGCCGCCCCCGCCGCGCGCCGGCCTCGGCGGCGCCCAAGATCGCCCAGCAGTCGGCCTCGGTGCCGCCGGAGGTGAAATACAGCTCGTCGCTGCCGGCGCCCAGCGCGCCGGCAATAACGCCGCGGGCCGCCTCCAGCGCCGCCCTGGCCTGCCGGCCCATGGCGTGGGAGGCGGACGGGTTGCCGTACTCGTTGCACATTATGTTAACCATAACGTCCGCCACCTCGGGGCGTACCCGCGTGGTGGCCGCATTGTCCAGGTAAACCGTGATAATGATCAGTCCTTTAAAATGGCGTGTATTTCTCGCCTTGATGAAAATGTTGCAGTCTGCCGTTTATGTGTGTATTATATCCTTTACATAAACACAGGACAAGGGGGCGGAAATGGGGATGCGCTTTTATTTTGAGACCCTGGGCTGTAAGGTCAATCAGTTTGAAACCCAGGCGCTGGAATCGCTGCTGCTCTCCCGGGGCCACACCAAGGGGGTGCCCGGCGAGGGCTGCGACGCCGTTATTGTCAACACCTGCGCCGTGACGGCCGAGAGCGGGCGGAAATCGCGCCAGGCGGTCCGCCGGCTGAAAAAGCTGGAGCCGGACGCCGTTGTGGCCGTCTGCGGCTGCTTTTCCCAGGTGAGCCCCGAGGAGATCGAGGCGCTGGGCGCCGACCTGGTAGCCGGGAGCGGGGACAGGCTGCAGTTTGCCGACCTGCTGGAGAGCGTCTGCCGGGAGAAGGCGGCGCGGGGCAAAAGCGGCGCGCCGGCCCGCCGCGCGGTGGACGACCCCATGGCCCGCCGCGACTTTGAGACGCTGCCCGCCGGCAGCGCCGCCGGCCGCACCCGGGCCATGCTGAAGATACAGGACGGGTGCCGCAATTTTTGCACCTACTGCATCATCCCCTACGCCCGCGGCCCCGTCCGGTCCATGCCCCTGGAACAGGTACGCCGGGAGGCGGCCCGCTTAAATGAAGAGGGATACCGTGAAATTGTCATCACTGGCATTGAGATATCCTCCTACGGGCTGGACTTAGAAGACGGCACGGGGCTTATTGACGCCGTCCGCGCCGCCGGCGCGGCGGCCCCGGACGCCCGCCTGCGCCTGGGCTCGCTGGAGCCGCGAACCATTACGCCGGACTTTGTGGCCGCGCTGGGGGAGCTTGATAATTTCTGCGACCACTTCCACCTGTCGCTCCAGAGCGGCTGCGACGAGACGCTCCGACGCATGAAGCGGCGGTATACGACGGCGGATTTTTATCAGGCGGTCCGGCTTGTCCGCGAGCGCTTTCCGCTGTGCGGCATCACGGCCGACTTGATTGTGGGCTTCCCGGGGGAAACGGACGCGGAATTTAATGAGACCATGGCGTTTATCAGAAAATGCGCCTTTTCCGCCATGCACATCTTCCCCTATTCCCGGCGGCCGGGAACCCCGGCGGCGGACATGCCCGGCCAGGTTTTAAAGTCCGTCAAGCAGGAGCGGGCCCGTCAGGCCGCCGCGGCGGCCCGGGAGATGGGGCAGGCTTTCGCCGAGACGTTTATTGGCCGGACCCTCAGCGTCCTGTTCGAGAGCGAGGACGACGGCGTCAGCGCCGGCCACGCCGCCAACTACCTGGAGGTGCGCGCTGAAGGGACGGGTTACCGAAATACCGTACGGCAGGTCCGAATACACGGTGCAAAAGAGCGGATTTTGTACGGCGAAATCTTAAAACCATGATTTGACATAACAGGTGGCCTATAATATAATATTACAATCTCCAAAAATATAAGGCTGGTGTACAAAATGTTTAACGACAGAATCTACAATTTTTCAGCAGGCCCCTCCATGCTGCCGCTGCCGGTGCTGGAGCAGGCCGCAGCCGAATTGACGAACTACCGCGGCAGCGGTATGTCCGTAATGGAGATGAGCCACCGAAGTAAAATCTACCTGTCTATCTTTGAAGAGACGAAGGCAGACCTTAAAAGAATCCTGAATGTGCCGGAGACCCACGAGGTCCTGTTTATGCAGGGCGGCGCGTGGCTTCAGTTCGCTGCCGTGCCGATGAATCTGATGGGCGCCGCGGGCAAGGCCGACTACGCCGTTACCGGCAATTTCTCAAAGCTTGCCATGAAAGAAGCGCAAAAATACGGCCAAGTGACGATAGCGGCAAGCTCCGAGGACCGCAACCACACCTACATTCCGCCGCAGGAGGCCCTGTCCGTATCCCCCGACGCTTCCTATTTTTACTACTGCGCCAACAACACCATTTACGGCACGGAATGGCAGTACGTCCCCGAGACGAACGGGGTCCCGCTGGTGTGCGACATGTCGTCCAACATCATGTCCAAGCCCATTGATATCTCCAAGTACGGCCTAATTTTCGCAGGCGTCCAGAAGAATATGGCGCCGGCGGGCATGGCCGTTGTAATCATCGACAAAAAGCTGGCGGGGAAGGAGTTCCCCTTTACGCCCACCATGCTGAGCTACCAGAAGATGATCGATACCGATTCCATGCACAACACGCCGCCGTGCTACACGATCTACATGCTGGGGCTTGTGCTGAAATGGATCGACAGCCAGGGCGGCCTTACCGCCATGGAAAAGCTCAAAAAGGAGCGGGCCGGGATTCTTTACAGCTTCTTAGACGAGAGCAAGCTGTTCAAAAGCTGCGCCGACAAGGACGCCCGCTCGGACATGAACGTGACCTTCCGGACCGGCGACGACGCGCTGGACGACAAGTTTGCCAAGGAAGCCGCCAAGGCGGGCTTTGAGAACCTGAAAGGCCACCGGGCCGTGGGCGGCATGCGCGCCTCCATTTATAACGCCATGCCGGTGGAGGGCGTTATCAAGCTGGTCGAATTCATGAAGAAGTTTGAAATGGAAAATAAATAGAGAAGTGGGAAAGATCATGTATAGGATAAAAACGTTAAACAGCATTGCCGCTGTCGGACTCAATAACTTTGACAAGTCAAAATACACCGTTTCTGACGAGGTTGAAAATCCCCACGCCATTTTGGTCCGGTCGGCCAATCTGCACGGGTACGAATGGGGCCCGGACCTGCTGTGCATTGCCCGCGCCGGCGCCGGCACCAACAACATCCCCGTGGATGAATGCGGCGAGAAGGGCATCGTGGTGTTTAACACCCCCGGCGCCAACGCCGAGGCCGTCAAGGAGCTTGTCCTTTGCGCGCTGCTTTTATCCTCCAGAGATATCATCGGCGGCATCGACTGGGTCAGGAGCATCGCCTCCAAGGGAGACGAGGTGCCCGCCCTTGTGGAAAAGGGCAAGGCGTCCTACGCGGGGCCGGAGATTTACGGCAAAACCCTGGGCGTCATCGGTCTTGGCGCCATCGGGGCCAAAATCGCCCACGACGCCGCCGCCCTGGGCATGACGGTGTACGGCCACGACCCCTACCTCTCCGTTGACGCGGCATGGCGCATCCCCTCCAACATCATCAACGCCAAAGAGATTGAAGCCATCTGGAAAAACTGCGATTACATCACCATCCACGTGCCGTATACGGAATCCACGCACCACATGATCAACGAATGCAGCCTCGCCATGATGAAAAACGGGGTGCGCATCATCAACCTGGCCCGGGCGGAGCTTGTCAACGACGACGACATGATCGCGGCCTTGAGCTCCGGCAAGGTGGCCCGCTATGTGACGGACTTCCCCAACGCCAAGACCGCCAACTGCCCGAAAATCATCGCCATCCCGCACCTGGGCGCGTCCACCCCGGAGAGCGAGGACAACTGCGCGGTGATGGCGGCGATGGAGATTATTGATTATCTGGAAAACGGCAACATCACAAACTCCGTCAACATGCCCCCGGCCACCCTGGCGCGCAGCGGCGACCCGCGCATCTGCGTCATCCACAAGAACATCCCCGACATGATTTCCAAAATCACCGGAGCCGTGTCCGCCATGGGCATCAACATTGAAAACATGGTCAACTCCGGCTCCAAGGGCAGGCCGCTGGCCTATACCATCATCGACGTGCAGGAGCTGGGCCCTGGGCTTGAGGATAAAATCAAGGCCGTCGACGGCGTGATCCGGGTACGGACGATCCGCTGACCCGCGGGCCATTTACAAAGGTGGTTATGACGCTGTGCACAAGAAGCTGATGCTGATTGTTAATCCGTACTCGGGGAGAGGGCTGTCCAACAGCGCTTTGGGCGTCATTGTATCCCTCTTATCCGAGGGCGGCTATATCGTTTCGGTGTATTCCACCGAGCTGGGCACCGCGGAGGAGCTGACGCGGGCCTTTGCCGCCCAGTATGACCTGGTTGTCTGCGTGGGCGGCGACGGTACCATCAGCGGCGTTGTGGCAGGGCTGATGCAGACGGAAAACCCGCCCCCCTTCGGGTTTATACCGGCGGGTACGGCCAACGATATGGCATCCACGCTGGCGCTGTCCAAGGACCCGAAACTGGCGGTGTCATCCATCCTGAAAGGGCGCCCCGTGGGGCTGGACATCGGGTGCTTTAACGACAAGTATTTTGCCTATATCGCGGCCTTCGGCGCCTTTACGGGCGTCAGCTACACAACGCGGCAGAGCGCCAAACGGGCGCTGGGCCATCTGGCGTATGTGATCGGCGGGCTGGCCAGCGTCCCGGCCATCAAGCCGCAGCATACCGTGGTGGAATATGACGACGGCGTCATCGAGGGCAGCTTCATCTTCGGCGGCGTGACCAACTCCACCAGCATTGCCGGGTTTGTCAAGTTGGACCGGAAGGACGTGGACCTGGGGGACGGCCTGTTTGAGGTTATCCTGGTGAAAAACCCGGTCAACACGCTGGAGCTGGGCGATATCATCCGCAGCATCCTCGACCACACGTATCACAGCGACAACGTCCTGCTGCTGCACACGAAACGGATCGTCTTCCGCTTCGACGAGGACGTGGCCTGGACCAGGGACGGGGAGAACGGCGGCTGCCACCGGACGCTGGAGATTGTCAACCGCCGGCAGGCGCTGAAAATTATCATATGATAGATTAAAAACGGCTGACTGCAAACAGCGGGCGGCGGTATCCGCCGCCCCGGCGTGTTCCTTTGCACCGGCCGTTTTTAAATGGGGGAGAGCGCATGTCAGTAAATATACTGGCCATCGGCGACGTTGCCGGAAGCCCGGGGATGAACCTTCTGGCGAAACGGCTCCGGCAGCTGAAAAGCCGGTACGGGATTGCCTTCACCGTGGTCAACGGGGAAAACGCTTCCGTCGTGGGGATGACGCCGGCCAACGCCGAAAGCCTCTTTGAATACGGCGCGGACGTGATCACCCTGGGCAACCATACCTGGGGCCGGCGGGAGCTTATCCCGTACCTGGAGGATAACCGGTATGTGCTCCGCCCGTCCAATTTTGCCCCGCAGACCCCCGGGCGGGGCTGGGGGGTCTACGACGCGCCCTTCGGGGACGTGTGCGTCGTCAATCTCATCGGCCGCTGCCACATGGATTTTGGGGTGGAGAACCCTTTTTTTGAGGCGGACCGGATATTAAAGCAGTCCCGGGCGAAGGTGACGCTGGTGGATTTCCACGCGGAGGCCACCAGCGAGAAGCAGGCCATGGCGTTTTATTTGGACGGCCGCGTGACGGCCCTGTGGGGCACCCACACCCATGTCCAGACGTCGGACGCCCGCGTGCTGCCGGGCGGCACAGGCTATATAACCGACCTGGGCATGACCGGGCCGGTGAACTCCGTCATCGGCATCCGGCCGGAGCAGTCCGTGTCGCGGTTTCTGGGCAACCCGCCCCAGCGCTATGAGGCGGCGGCCGGCCCGGCCTGCATTGAGGGGGCCGTTTTTGAAATCGACCCCGTCTCGGGGCGCTGCCTGAGCGTGACGCCCCTGCGCGTGTTTGAATAGCAATTGGCGCGTGGCTTCCCGCCGGCGCGGGGATGACACGCCTTGGAAACGGATGATATTCATGTCAAAAACAGCACTGATCACGGGCGGCTCCCGCGGCATCGGCGCGGCCTGCGCCGCCGCCCTGGCCGAAGACGGCTACAGGGTGGTGATCAACTACCTCCGGTCCGAGCCGGAAGCGCTGGCGCTGGCGGACCGGCTGGGCGGCATTGCCGTCCGGGCGGATGTGTCTGACCCGGAAGAGGTCAGCCGGATGTTTGAAGCCTGCGGCGAAATCGAGGTGCTTGTCTGCAACGCCGGCATCGCCCGGTTTGGCCTGCTGACGGACGGTGCGGACGCGGATTGGCAGCAGGTTCTGGATATTAACCTCGGCGGCGTTATCCGCTGCTGCCGGGCGGCCATACCGGGTATGGTGCGCCGCCGGAGCGGGCGCATCATTCTCATCTCGTCGGTCTGGGGGCGGCTGGGGGCGTCCTGCGAGGCGGTGTATGCCGCCTCCAAAGCCGCGCTCCACGGCCTGGCCCTGTCGCTATCCAAGGAGCTTGGGCCGTCGGGCATCACGGTCAACTGTGTGGCGCCCGGCGTCATCGACACGGACATGAATGCGTCACTGACGCCGGAGACCTTAAACGAGCTCAAATGCTGCACGCCCCTGGGCAGAATCGGCAGGCCAGAGGATGTGGCGGCGCTGGTCCGGTTTCTCGCCTCCGACCAGGCATCCTTTATCACCGGCCAGATTATCGGCGTCGACGGCGGGTTCACAGGATAGGAGGCCGGCGATAAGCGGGGCTACGGTTTCGCGCGATTATGTTGTGTTTCAGAAAAAACAACGGCAAGGGTAGAACCCTTGCCCTCGTATATAATGTCGATGCAAGAGTTAGCTGTTGAAGATAGATTTTTGAAATTGGAGGGAGGGCGTAGCCCGACCGGAAATTTCAAAAATCGCGCGGCCGCTTGCCACTTTGTGGTAT
>JAJUHI010000038.1 GCA_029267955.1 Sporobacter termitidis
CGCCAATTGTTGTTTTTTTCCTGCGCTGTTGGTATGATATATAGTAAGCGATAAACGACAAGCAGGGCGGGAGCCGGCTGCGGCAGCGGGGCGCGCCAGTACAGGAGGCCTCCGGCGCCCTGACCATGCAAAAGGAGGATTTACGATGGCGGACAATGCATACCAGGTGATACAGATATCCGAAGGCCAATGGCGCATTGAGGAGGGGATGGTCCGCAGCTACCTGTTTGAGGGGGCGGAGAAGGCCCTCCTGGTGGATACGGGATTCGGCGGGGGTGACATCAGGGCCGTTGTTTCGGGCCTCACAAAAAAGCCGGTAATGGTCGTAAACACCCATGCCGACGGGGACCATATCGGCTGCAACGGACAGTTTGACGAGATTTACATGCACCCGGCCGAGTACGCCCATTATTATAAAAACGACCCCAATCGCCCGTCGCCGCTGCCGCTGCAGGAGGGCGATGTGATTGACCTGGGCGGGCGGCGCTTTGAGGTTATTTTGATACCCGGCCACACCACCGGCAGCATCGCGCTGTTGGACAGGGAAGGCAGAATCCTGGTGGCGGGGGACTCGATTTCCAAGGTGCCGGTTTTCATGTTTGGGCCCTTCCGGAACTTCCAGGCCTATATCTTCAGCCTTAAACGGCTGTCCGCCATGGGGGACCTGTTCGACACGATCTATCCGTCCCACGGCCCGTTCCCGGTGGAGAAGGACACGATTGACAAGCTGATTGCCGCCGCCCACAGCTTCCTGCGGGGCGAGATACCGGCCCAGACGCCGCCCTATGATATCCCCGCCAAAATGTACGTGACCGACGGCGTGGGCTTCTTTGCCAATATCGAGTAGTTTAAAAGCCCGTGGAAATCCACGGGCTTTTTGATGTGTTGGGATTATGTATCTTAATATTTGCCGAAATTGTTGTCGCCGAGGGTGATGGCGGCCTTTTTCGGCGCGGCGCCGGCAAGGGCAGGCTGCTTTTTCGCGCTTTCGGCAGTATTTTTAATCTTGAAGGAGCCGATGATGTTTTTAAGCTGCTCGGCCTGGCTGGACAGCTCCTCGCTGGCGGCCGCGCTCTCCTGGGCGGTGGCGGCGTTTGTCTGAACCACCTGCGAGACGAGGGAGATGCCCTCGTTGATCTGCTCGATGGCCGACGCCTGCTCGTTGGCGGCGCGGGCGATTTCCTGAACGAGATTGGCGGCGTTTTCGATCTCCGCGACGATCTGGTTGAGGGCTTCCGCGGTGCCGTCGGCGATCTTTGTGCCCGCCTCCACCTTTCTCATGGAGCCTTCGATCAGGTCGGTGGTCTCCTTGGCGGCGGCGGCGGATTTGGCGGCCAGGTTCCGGACCTCCTCGGCCACGACGGCGAAGCCCTTGCCGTGCTGCCCGGCGCGGGCGGCCTCGACGGCGGCGTTGAGGGCCAGGATGTTCGTCTGGAAGGCGATGTCGTCAATGACCTTGATGATCTTGCTGATATTGTTGGACGAGACGTTGATCTCTTCCATAGCCTGCAGCATGTCCTTCATCTGGTCGTTGCCGGAAGCGGCCTTCGCCTTGGCGTTCTGGGCGAACTCGTCCGCCTTCATGGCATTTTGCGCGCTCTTGTTGGTCTGCTGGGCCACCTCCATTAAGGAAGCGGTCAGCTGCTGCACGGAGCTGGCCTGGGCGGTGGCGCCCTGGGACAGGTCAAAGCTGGAGCCGGACAGCATATCGGCGCCGGAGGCCACCTGCTCGGCGGTCGCCGCGATGGAGCTGACGGTCTGATGCGTGTTTCTGACCATGGAGGCCAGGGCGTTGCCCAGCTGGTCCTTTTCGCCCTTGATATGGACCTGGGTGGTCAGGTCGCCGCGGGCAATCTGTTCCGCGTCGGCCACCTTCTCGCGGGTGGCAAACACCAGCTGGAGGAAATGGTAGGCGTGAAGCATCATTTCGTCACGGGTGTCGGGGGAGAGCTCCATATCGTTGTCGAAATAGGAGAGGTTGCCGACGGTCAGCTCCTTGAGGCCGACGGTCATGCCCTCCAGAGGCGTTTTCAAGTACATGCCGAGAACCCGTGAGAAGTAAAATACGGAGACGATGCCAAGGATGGCAAGGGCGCACATGATAATGGCCCTGAGCAGCCAGTCGAAGGAAGCGTCCTGAAAGTACAGGCCCACATACCCGACAATGCCGTAAACCACGGCGGCCGTGAAGAGGACTGCGGAGATGAGACTGCAGATAAGGATCTTCATCCCCAGGGTTGCTTTTGCGTACGGTTTGATTCGAAACAGCATTTACCAATCACCAGACTGCTTTCATTAGATTATGCCGCCTGCCGGACGCGCCGCGGCTGGAAGCCGCGGCGGCGGGGACGGGCATCTGTATTGATTATCGACAGATTTTGCGTTTTGTGTAGTAAAAACATATACAAATACAGCATTCTAACTTCGGCCTGATTGACCAAGGGATTGCCCGGGCCGGCGATAAAAAAGCCCGGCAGGCCGGGTCTTTTGCAAGACCGCGGCTTGCCGGGCGGGAACGGTTCGGTTCGGCGTGTTTACTCCGCGATGTCCGCGTACTGGAAGTACCAGTAACCGTAGGGCGAGTGCCAGGCGCCGGTGATTTTGGAGCTCTGCAGGTAGAACTCGTTGTAGTAGGCCACGGGGATGCAGGCGGCGTCGGCCATCAGGATGTCCTCGGCGGCGTGCAAGTAGCCGGAGCGGGTCTCGGGGTCCGTCTCGGCAGCGGCCTTATCGAGCAGCGCGTCGTACTCGGGGTTCTTGTACTTACCGTCGTTGTTGCCGTTGGTGCTGTACAGCAGCTCAAGCAGGTTGGACGGGTCGTTGTAGTCGCACAGCCAGCCGTTGCGGCTGATCTCATAGTCGCCGGCGCGGCGCATGGGGGTGAAGGTCGCCCATTCAACCACGTCTACCTTGACGTTGATGCCGAGCTCCTTCCAGGCCTGCTGGACGTATTCGGCCACGACCTTGTGGTAGCCGGCGTCGTTGATGGAGTAGGTGACGGTGGGGAAGCCCTCGCCGTTGGGATAACCGGCCTCAGCCAGAAGCTGCTTGGCCTTCTCGAGGTTGGCGGCGTGGTTGGTCACGTCGATATAGGGCTTGCCGCCGTTGGCGTTGTCATAGAAGTCGCCGTTCCAGTCGGCCACGCCCGGGCCGACAAAGTTGGTGGCCGGGGTGTAGGTGCCCTGCATGAGCGTGTTGGCCACGTATTCGCGGTCAATGGCAAGGCTCAGGGCCTGACGGACGCGGGCGTCGGAGAAGATGGGCAGGCTGTCGTTGAGGCTGATATAGTACGTGCCCAGCAGGGGCTCGATATAGAACTCCGGATTGCCCCGCAGCGAGGGAATCTCGGCGGTGGGAACGTCCTTGATCATCATGGCTTCGCCGGTCTGCCAGGCGGCATAGGAGGCGTTGGGGTCCTCGATGAGGAGCATCTTCATGGAATCGAGCTTAATGGCGTCGGCATTCCAGTAGTAGGGGTTCTTCTTGAAGAGGATATAGGAGCTGGGCACCCACTCGGCGATATAGAAAGCGCCGTTGCAGATATAGGTCTCCGGCTTGGTGGCCCAGGCGTCGCCGTTGGCTTCGATGGTGGCTTTGTTCACGGGGCTGAGCACCTGGAAGGCGGCCAGCTTGTCAAAATACGGGCAGGGGTGATCCAGCTCGACAACAAAGGTGGTGTCGTCGGGAGCGGAAACGGCCAGCGCGTCCGGGTTGCCGGCGGCAGCTTCCGCAAAGCCCTTGACCATGCCCAGAACGGTCTCGCCGTAGGGGGCGGCGGTTTCAGGCGCGGCAACGCGCTTCCAGCTGTAGACAAAGTCTTGGGCGGTCAGCGGGGAGCCGTCGGACCATTTGAGGCCCTCGCGCAGCTTGAACGTCCAGACGAGGCCGTCTTCGCTGACATCCCAGGATTCCGCGGAACCGGGGATGATCTTGTTGTCCTTGTCAACGTTGAGCAGGCAGTCGAAGGCGAACAGGATATAGTTGGCGCCGTCCACCGCGCTGTTCAGTGCCGGGTCAAGTGTCTCGGGGTTGGGCCCGATCTGGGCAACAAGCTGTTTGGCGACCGGCGCGCCGTCGCCGCTGGGGGCTGCGGTGTCGCTGGGCGTCTCAGCGGCGGGTTTGCACGCCATGAGACCCATGGAGAGAAGCAGGGTGATAGCCAATACCAGTGCTATCTTTTTTTTCACGTTTATTCCTCCTTAAAATTTTGACATATTACACCGTGTTCATCCACGGAGAATACCGTAACAAAGCCTTAAATTACTGCACCCGGTCGATATGGTGGCAGGCGGTATAATGGCCGGGGGAGATCTCCCGCCACTCGGGCTCCTCGACCGCGCAGCGCTCGCTGGCGTAGGCGCAGCGGGTGCGGAAGCGGCAGCCGGACGGCGGATTGACGGGGCTGGGCACGTCGCCCTCCAGCACAATGCGCTTCGTGGCGCGGGACACCTTCGGGTCGGCAATCGGAATGGCAGAAATCAGGCTCCGGGTGTAGGGATGGACGCTGTGGAAGGTCAGCTCGTAGCTGTCCGCCAGTTCCACCAGCTTGCCAAGGTACATGACGCCGATGCGCTTGGAGATATGCTTGACAACGCTTAAGTTGTGGGCGATGAACAGATACGTCAGCCCCAGGCGCTCCTGCAGCTCCTCAAACATGTTGACCACCTGCGCCTGGATGGACACGTCCAGCGCGGAGATGGGCTCGTCGCAGACGATGAACTCGGGGTTCACGGCCAGGGCCCGGGCGATGCCGACGCGCTGGCGCTGGCCGCCGGAGAACTCGTGGGGATAGCGGTTAGCGTGCTCGGTGTTGAGCCCCACAAGGCTCAACAGCTCCACGATGCGCTCCCGGCGCTCCTGGGCGTTGGCGGCCAGGCGGTGGATGTCGATGGCCTCGCCCACGATGTCGCCCACGGTCATGCGGGGGTCCAGGCTGGCGTACGGGTCCTGGAACACGATCTGCATCTTCCGCCGGTAGGGCAGCATGTTGACGTGGGTGATGTCCTCGCCGTCGTAGAAGATTTTGCCGCCGGTAGGCTCGTGCAGGCGCAGGATCGTCCGGCCGGTGGTGGTTTTGCCGCAGCCGGATTCGCCCACCAGGCCGAGGGTTTCGCCCTTTTCAATATGGAAGGAGACGTCGTCCACGGCCTTGACGACCTTGCGGT
This sequence comes from Sporobacter termitidis, assembly GCA_029267955.1. GTDB lineage: Bacteria > Bacillota > Clostridia > Oscillospirales > Oscillospiraceae > Sporobacter > Sporobacter termitidis_A. The sequence goes on from JAJUHI010000038.1 coordinate 5,166, forward strand.
CGAAAAAGCCTTCGCCGCGGACGGGGAAATATTGCTTTAAATGTTGTACTTCTACAAGCTTATGCGTCTTCATGCCTGCGCTCCCCGGTTTTCAAATTTTTGTTTGTCCAGAAGCCAGCACGCGCTTTGATGGGTGTCGCTGACGGCGGTGTATTCCGGCATGCGCTCCAAGCATATTTTCATGCAGGAGCGGCACCGGGGCGCGAAGGGACAGCCCTTCGGCGGATTGAGCAGGTCCACCGGCATGCCCTCGATGGGGACGAGCTTTTTGTGCTCCCTGTCGCTTAAATTCGGGACGCTCTGGAGCAGGCCCTTCGTATACTCGTGGGCCGGCTCATAGAAAATCTCGTCGGTTGTGCCGGTTTCCACCACCCGGCCGGCGTACATGACGGCGATCCGGTCGCAGGTGCCGGCCACGACGCCCAGGTCGTGGGTGATGAGGATGATGGCCATGCCGAGCTTCTTCTTGAGCTCCATCATCAGCTCCAGAATCTGCGCCTGGATGGTGACGTCCAGGGCCGTGGTGGGCTCGTCGGCAATCAGCAGCTTGGGCTCGCAGGCCAAGGCCATGGCGATCATGACGCGCTGGCGCATGCCGCCGGACAGCTCGTGGGGGTGCTGTTTTAAGCGCTTGTCGGGCTCGTTGATACCCACCAGCTGCAACAGCTCCCGGGCCCGGGCGTGGGCCTGCGCCTTCGTTTTGTCCGTATGCAGGAGGATAACCTCCCGGAGCTGGTTGCCGATGGTATAGACGGGATTTAGGCTGGTCATGGGGTCCTGAAAGATGATGGACACCTCGTTGCCGCGCATTTTGCGCATTTCCCGCTCGGTCATCGTGTTGATATGGTGGCCGTTAAAATACAGGTCGCCGCCGATGATGCGGCCGGGGTGGGCCGTGAGGCCCATGAGGCTGTAAGCCGTGACGGACTTGCCGGAGCCGCTCTCGCCCACGATGCCCAGCACCTCGCCCTCCCGGGCGTAAAGGGAGACGTCGTTGAGGGCCTTGATCTCGCCGACGGGCGTAAAGAAGGAAAGCCGCTCGTTTCTAATGTCAACCAGATATTCCGTATGCGTGTTCATCGCTTTCCTCCTCTCTTATTGTTTCAGTTTCGGGTCAAAAGCATCCCGGAGACCGTCGCCGAACAGGTTGAAGCTGAGAATGATCAGGCTGATCAGCAGCGCCGGCGACAACAACAGGTAGGGATAAGAGTTGAGCCCGTTGAGGGCGGCGCTGGCCAGAGAGCCCAGAGAGGGCAGGGGGATGGCCACCCCCAGGCCGAGAAAGCTTAAAAAGCTCTCCGTAAAAATCGAGGACGGAATCTGCAGCGTTGTCGTCACAATCAGGGTGCCGATGCAGTTGGTCAGCAGGTGCTTGCGGATGATGCGGCCGTTGGATGCGCCCAGGGCTTTCGCCGCGGTCACATACTCGTTTTGTTTGAGGGTCAGGACCTGGCCGCGGACAATACGGGCCATGCCGACCCAGTATAAAAGGGCGAACACGATAAAGATGCTGATCAGGTTCACGCCCACCGTCTGCACCCATTGAAAGGCCGGCAATGTCGCCAGCTTTTCCATGGGGTCGCGGATGGAGACGGAGATCAGGACAATCAGCAGGATATCGGGCACGGTGTAGATGATGTCCACGATGCGCATCATCACAAGGTCGACCCAGCCGCCGAAAAATCCGGAGATCGCGCCGTAGGTGGAGCCGATGATCAGGATGATTGCCGAGGCGATGAGTCCCACCAGCAGGGAGATGCGGCTGCCCACCATGACGCGCACGGCGTAGTCGCGGCCCAAATAGTCGGTGCCGAGAATATGCGGGAAGACCTTTTCACCCGCGTCGATGCGGGCCTGCTCCTCCGCGGAGTAGGTCATGGGCCGGAGATACTCCGAGCCGCGAATCTGCTGCTCGTACCGGTAGGGATAAAACATCGGGACGATAAAGGAAAAGACCATGATGATCAGGATGACGCCAAGGCTGACCATGGCGACCTTGTTCTTCCATAAGCGCCGCATGGCGTCCTTCCAGTAGCTGACGCCGGGGCGCATTTGTGTCAGGCTCTGCTTCTCAGCGTCCGTGGCGGGCAGGAAATCGTCGACATTGAGCTGAAAGCTGAGCGGGTTTTTCTTTGTCATATTCCTGTCCTCCTCATTTAAGCTGGATACGCGGGTCGATGATCTTGTAGACGATATCGACCAGCACGTTCATCAGGATAACGAGCGTGGCCAGGAAGATGGTGGTGCCCATGATAACGGTGTAATCCCGGTTGGCGATGGAGCTGACAAATTCCTTACCGAGGCCGGGAATAACGAAAATCTTTTCCACGATAAAGCTGCCGGTCAGCGCGTAGGCCAGCAGGGGGCCGATATAGGTGACGACCGGCAAAATCGCATTGCGGAGCGCGTGCTTGAAGAGGGAGACAAACTGGGACAGACCCTTGGCCCGGGCCGTTCTCATGTAGTCCTGGCCGATCACGTCCAGCATGGACGAGCGCATCAGCCGGGTGATATAGGCCGTGGGATAAAACGCCAGGGCAAATACCGGCAGGATGTAGTGCGTCGGCGTGGTCAGGCCCAGCGTTGGCAGCCAGCCCAGATAGACGCCGAACACATACATCCCCACCGTACAGATGACGAAGCTTGGGAACGCAATGCCGCAGGTGGCGATGACGATGATCAGATTGTCTATCCAGGTCCCTCGTTTTAGGGCGGCCACGCTGCCCAATGGGATGCCCACGACAAGCGCCGTCAGCACGGCGATGCCGCCCACCCTCGCCGAGACGGGGAACTTACTGAGAATAATGTCGGTAACGGTGCGCCCGCGCTGCTTCAAGCTCAGGCCAAAATCGCCCTGAAGCGCGCTGAGCATGTAGTTTTTATATTGAACAATCAGCGGCTTGTCCAGGCCGAATTTCTCCTTAAGGGCAGCCTGGGCCTGCTCGCTGATGGATTTTTCAGCCACAAACGGACCGCCGGGGACGAGATTCATCAGGAAAAACGTAATCGTTGCCACGAGGAATATCGTCAGCGCTGCCAGTAAAATTCTTTTCACTATGTATACTGCCACAACTTCACTTCCCAATTCTTTTGCTCTTTAACATAGTAACACGCTAACGCGAATTGCACAAAATCCCGCGCAATTTTTCTGTAATTTTGTTTAATTATTATATAACCGGTTGCCACAACGCGCAATGTAAATTTTCAACGTTTATTCTATTTTTGAAAATAACTTAAAATTTGACGTAAAAAAATCGTTAAAAATAGAAGATTTGACAAGAATTATGCCAGTAAATGTAAGAGACCGGAGTTCGTGTGAACGCCGGTGCTCACAATCATTGCCGTTTTTGCGCAAGAATGTCAGGTGATCTGCTGCACCTTAATCAGGTTGGTGGTGCCGGTGATGCCGATGGGAACGCCGGCGGTCAACACCACGGTGCTGCCGGCGGCGACGACGCCGGTGCGCAGGGCGGCGGCGATGCCCTCTTCAAAAAGCTCGTCGGTGGAGTTGAGCATTTTGCCGGATTCGGGGATGACGCCCCAGGAGATGCTCAGCTGGCGGCGCACCGTTTCGTCGGAGGTGAGGGCCACGATGGGGCAATAAGGGCGGAAGCGGGAGATCATCCGGGCCGTATAGCCGGAGGTGGTGACGGTGATAACCGCGCCGGCCGACAGGTCCATGGCGGTGGCGCAGCAGGCGTGGCTGATGGCGTCGCTGACGGTCTCGGCCTTTTTTTCAAAGCTGAGGGCGCGAAAGCGCTTCCAGTAGTCGACGGACTCTTCGGCGGCGGTGAGGATTTTTGACATGGTCACAACGCTCTCCACGGGATATTTGCCAGCGGCCGTTTCGCCGGAGAGCATCACGCAGTCGGCCCCGTCGAACACCGCGGTGGCGACGTCGCTGACCTCCGCCCGCGTCGGGCGCGGGTTGCGGATCATGGAGTCGAGCATCTGGGTGGCCACGATGACGGGCTTGCCCCGGGCGGCGCAGGCGGCGATCATCCGCTTTTGGATGATGGGCACCTCCCAGGCGTTGATCTCCACGCCCAGGTCTCCCCGGGCCACCATCACCGCGTCGGAGACCTCCACAATCTCCTCCAGATTGTCCACGCCCTCCCGGTTTTCGATTTTTGAGATGATCCGGATGGCGTTGCCGCCCATTTCGTCCAGCAGCGACCGGACGGCCAGCACGTCGCGGCGGTTGCGGATGAAGGACGCGGCGACAAAATCCGCCCCGTTGTCCACGGCAAAGCGGATGTTGCGCGCATCCTCCGCCGTGGGGCTCTCCAGCCGGAGGCTCACGTCGGGGATGTTCATGCTCTTGTTGCCGGACAGGACCCCGCCGTTGACGACGGTGCAGGCGATATCCGGCCCAAAGATGCCCGTCACCCGCAGCTCGATGAGGCCGTCGTCCAGCAGAATCCTGTCGCCGGGCTTTAACGCTTCGTGCAGGCGGGGATAGGTGGTGGATACCCGGTGTTCGTCGCCGACGATGTTTTCCGTCGTGATGGTGAAGGGGCTGCCCGCGGTCAGGGTGACGCGGTCCGCTGCGAAGGTCCGGATGCGGATCTCCGGCCCCTTGGTGTCCAGAATGGACGCGACCGGGACGTTGAGCTCACTGCTCAACTGCCTGACCATGCGCAGACGGCGCAGATGCTCCTCGCTGCTGCCGTGGGCAAAGTTTAACCGCACGGCGTTGACGCCGCTTTCAAACAGCTGCTTTAAAACGGCGGGGTCGTCCAGGGCCGGCCCCAGCGTGCAGATGATTTTTGTCTTTCTCATAGTGTTTATTCTCCGTATCGGCATATTGGCGGTATCGTTACACGCACATTTTACCATACATGCGGTATTATTTACACAAAACAAATGTAAAATTGCCGTAAAGGAGATGTAAAACGGTGTTTTGATAAATATACATTATTATAAAAAGCGAACAAATGAAAAAATTGCCGAATTCCCGCGGCTTTCAGCACGATTCTTTCGTTCTTTCATTCTATCGCTGATAGCAACACGAAAAGCGAAAGAAAACACCGAAAACATTTCGTTTCCGGTGTTTTTGGCACCCCCGGCGCGACTCGAACGCACTACATTCCGCTTAGGAGGCGGACCCTCTATCCTGGTGAGGTACGGGGGCATAGTTAGCCTGCCGGCGCAAACCGGCTGCCGATTTGAACGCCGCCAACGGCGGGCGACGAGGATGCCGACATTTTAACGTATCGGACGCATGATGTCAAGCGGAACGGGAGGGCGGCCGGAAGGCTTGCGCTGCCTGAAAATTACTTGACATAACACAAAAGGGGTTGTAAAATAATTCAGATGATTTCTGTGAATTGTTGGGGATATTTCACAGAATTAATATTTAATGGTTTAGGCCGTTAAAGCCGCTGTTAATACAGAATAATTCCAAAAAATTTTTAAGAAATGGAGGTGTGTCTGCTTACCATGCCGGTTAACCCCATCGTATTGATAATCTCGATCGTTTTTGTGATTGCGTTGCTGATAGCCGCGTTTTTTCTCGGCATTATATATCGCAAGAAGGTTTCCGAGCGCGAAATTCAAAGCGCTGAGGAGAAAGCAAAGAGAATTATCAACGAATCCATAAAAGCCGCCGAAAGCAAAAAGCGCGAGGCCCTGCTGGAGGCGAAGGAAGAAATTCACCGCAGCCGCAGCGAATACGAACGCGAGGTAAGAGAGCGCCGCGCGGAGTTCCAGAAGCAGGAGCGCAGGCTGCAGCAGAAGGAAGAGGCACTCGATAAAAAGGCGGAAACACTTGAAAGGAAAACCGAGGCGCTGGCCAAGAAGATGGCGGAGCTTGAAGCTTCGTACGAGGAAGTGGCCGCCATCAAGCGCAGCCAGTTCGAGATGCTCGAAAAGATTTCCGGCTACACCGTTGAGGAAGCAAAAGCCTATCTCATCAAGAATCTTGAATCTGAGGTTACCCATGAGGCAGCCATGAAGATAAAGGAGATAGAGGCCCGGTTTAAGGAAGAAGCCGAGCAGAAGGCGCGGGAGTATATCTCCCTTGCCATCCAGCGCTGCGCCGCCGATCATGTCGCTGAAGCGACCGTCTCTGTGGTCCCCCTGCCCAATGACGAAATGAAAGGCCGCATTATCGGCCGCGAAGGCCGCAACATCCGCGCCATTGAAACGCTGACCGGCGTCGACCTTATTATCGACGATACGCCGGAGGCCATCACCCTGTCCAGCTTTGACCCGGTCCGGCGTGAAATTGCCCGGATCGCCCTTGAAAAGCTGATCCTGGACGGGCGCATCCACCCGGCGAGAATTGAGGAAATGGTGGAGAAGGCCAAGCGTGAGGTGGACGCCACCATCAAGGCCGAAGGTGAGCGCGCCACGTTTGAAACCGGAATCCACGGCCTGCACAGCGAGGTTATCAAGCTCATCGGCCGCATGAAATACCGCACGAGCTATGGACAGAACGTCTTGAACCACTCCATTGAGGTGGCGCACATCGCCGGCCTCCTGGCCGCCGAGCTCGGCGTGGACGTGATGACGGCCAAGCGCGCCGGTCTCCTGCACGACCTGGGCAAGTCCATCGACCATGAGGTTGAGGGCAGCCATGTGACCATCGGCGTGGAGCTGGCCCGCAAGTACCGGGAGAGCGAGGAGGTCATCCACGCCATCCACGCCCACCACGGCGACGTGGAGCCCAAAACGGTGATCGCCTGCATCGTCCAGGCCGCCGACACCATATCGGCGGCGCGGCCCGGCGCCCGGCGCGAGAACATCGAAAGCTATATCAAGCGGCTTGAGAAGCTCGAAGAGCTCACCAATTCCTTCAGCGGCGTTGACAGTTCCTATGCCATCCAGGCAGGGCGCGAGATCCGCATCATGGTCAAGCCCGAGGATGTTTCCGAGGACCAGATGGTGCTTTTGGCCCGCGACATTGCCCGGAAAATCGAAAGCGATCTGGAGTACCCCGGCCAGATCAAGGTCAATCTCCTGCGGGAGACAAAGGCCATCGAATACGCAAGATAACCATAATGTATCTAAGAACCTCAGAACCCCCATTTTTGGGGGTTCTCGCTTTTTGGACTGATCCGAAAACGGCTTTGTCGAAGGTAGCAGTCGCTGTCATTCCCGCGCAGGCGGGAATCTAGATCGGGGCACAACTGGGACGGCGCGTCTGGGAAGCCGCGCCCTACATACGGGGGAGCGGCCCGCTGAGGTCGAAGCGCCGCTTAACGGCGCTTTGGGCCCTACGGCGGGCGACCACGCAGGGTCGCCCCTACGAGGCTGCTGTCCCCCTCTGGCACGGTTTTACCGTGCCACCTCCCCCAGGGGGGAACTCCCTCCGTCTCGCGACTTCTACGAAGTCGCATGGCCACACTCCCTCAAGAGGGAGGCAAGGGACCAAGGCGTACCTCTGTTAGAAACAACAATTCCTGCCCCACAGAGGGCAGGAATTATCTTTTTTCGATGATGAAATTGTGGTGCCGGTGACCGGGATCGAACCGGTACGAGGGATAATCCTCACGGGATTTTAAGTCCCGAGCGTCTGCCAGTTCCGCCACACCGGCGCAGTTTTGAAAGGCATCAGTTATAGTAACACCTTGACCGCCGGATGTCAAGAAAAAGCGGAAGCGGCCGATGGAGCTGTTAACGCGGGGCGGGGGCGTCGCGCTATTTTGAGCGGGTGCGGAGAATGTCCTCCACCTCCCGGAGCTCTTCCGGCGTGTTGACGCCGATGATGCTGCTGCCCAGGTCCAGCTTGCACAGGCCGACCTTCGCGCCTTCCGAGAGCAGGATGGCGGGCACGTCCGTGAGGTAGTACTCGCCCTGGGCGTTGTTGTTTTGGAGCTTTTTAAGGGCGGGGAGGAGCCGTTTTGCGTTGAAGGCGTAAAGGCCCGTGTTGAGCTCCCGGATGGCCTTCTGGGCGGGGGTGCAGTCCCGGTCCTCCACGATTTCCCGGAAATTGCCGGCCGCGTCCCGGATAATCCGGCCGAAGGGGAGAATCTTGTCGGACTCGCTGGAGAGGATGGTACAGTCGTTGCCCTGGGCGGTATGGGTATCCGCCAGAGCCTTGTAGGTTTCAGCGGTTAACAGCGGCATGTCGCCGTAGCAGACGAGGACGGTGCCGTCAAAGCCGTCCAGCGCCTCTGCCGCCGCCATGACGGCATGCCCCGTCCCCAGCTGCTCCTCCTGGACGGCGCAGCGGTAACCGGGGAAATACGCCTGGACGGCTTCTTTTTTGTAGCCCACCACCAGGATGATATCTTCCGCGGGGATAAAGGACAGACCGTCCAGCACATAGGCCAGCAGCGGCCTGTCGCAGGCCCGGCGCATCACTTTGGGCAGGTCGCTTTTTTCCGAATGGAGGCGGGTGCCCTTGCCGGCAGCCAGTACGACGGCTTTCATACGATGAGACATAACGCGGATTCCTTTCTTTAATCGATAGCGATGGTCGGCGCGCTGGTTTCGGTGATCCGGCGCACGGTGTACTGCTTTTCTGTTAAGTAATCCATCAGGTACTCGATGGTGTGAAGGGACCCCTCCGTGCAGGCAAACTGAAGGCTCTCCCGGCTGCCGCTCAAGACGCTGAGCCTGGAGATGACCGACGAGGACGCCGGCGTCTTAGCCGCGTCATACTGCCGGGTGGGGTGCCAGTAGACAAGGCCGTGCTCGCCGGCGGTGTTTTTGGCGTCCGCCCGGACGC